>JANMKM010000177.1:0-1981 GCA_031372035.1 Rhodoferax sp.
CCCGCACTTCTGCTATCACAAGAAGCTATCGATTGCGGCCAACTGTCGCATGTGCCTCGTCGACGTGGAAAAAGCGCCCAAGCCGATGCCGGCATGCGCAACGCCCGTCACGCAGGGCATGATCGTGCGCACCAAGAGTGACAAGGCCATCAAGGCCCAGCAGTCCGTGATGGAGTTTCTGCTGATCAACCATCCGCTGGACTGCCCGATCTGTGACCAGGGTGGCGAATGCCAGCTGCAGGATCTGGCTGTCGGCTATGGAGGCTCCTCTTCGCGCTACGAGGAAGAGAAGCGGGTGGTGTTCCACAAGGACGTTGGCCCGCTGATTTCCATGGAGGAAATGAGCCGCTGCATCCACTGCACCCGTTGTGTGCGTTTTGGCCAGGAAGTTGCCGGCATCATGGAACTGGGTATGTCGCACCGCGGTGAGCATGCCGAGATCGAAACCTTTGTCGGCGGCTCGGTGGATTCCGAACTCTCGGGCAACATGATCGACATCTGCCCGGTCGGCGCGCTGACCAGCAAGCCCTTCCGCTACAGCGCCCGTACCTGGGAGCTGTCCAGGCGCAAGTCGGTCAGTCCGCACGACTCCACAGGCGCGAATCTGGTGGTGCAGGTCAAGAACAACCGCGTCATGCGGGTGGTGCCGCTGGAGAACGAAGCTGTCAACGAATGCTGGATCGCCGACCGTGATCGCTTTTCCTACGAGGCCTTGAACAGTGACCAGCGGCTGGCCGGTCCGATGCTCAAGCAGGGCGGCCAGTGGAAGGCTGTTGACTGGCAGACCGCGCTGGAGTACGTGGTCAACGGCCTGGGCCAGATCAAGACCAACCATGGCGCCGGGGCCATCGGTGCCCTGGTCAGCCCACACAGTACGCTGGAAGAGCTGCACCTGGCCGGCGCGTTGCTGCGCGGCCTGGGAAGCGAAAACATCGACTATCGGTTGCGCAATGCACAGTTCGCGCCGGCCAGTGGCGTGCGCTGGCTTGGCACTTCGATTGCGGCGCTGTCGCAGCTGGAGCGTGCGCTGGTGGTCGGATCCAATTTGCGCAAGGACCATCCGCTGTTTGCACAACGCATTCGTCAGTCCGTGCGGCATGGTTGCGCCCTGCATGCCATCGATGCGCAGGCTGCCGAATGGGCCATGCCGGTGGCCAGCAGCATGGTGCTGGAGCCTGGCCAGTGGGCACAGGCACTGGCCGACGTGGCGGTTGCTGTGGCGACTGAAAAGGGCGTCCAGGCGCCGGCCACGGGGCAAGCCACCGCTGCAGCAACCGCGATGGCGCGGTCCCTGCTGGGCGGCGAACGCAAGGCAATTCTGCTGGGCAATGCAGCCGCGCACCACGCCAATGCCGCCAGCCTGCTGGCGCTGGCCAACTGGCTGGGTGAGCAGACAGGCGCGACCGTGGGCTATCTCACCGAAGCCGCCAATACCGTGGGTGCACAAGTGGTTGGCGCGCTGCCTGGCAAGGGTGGCCTGGATGCCGGCCAGATGCTGGGCGGTGCCCTCAGGGCCGTGTTGCTGCTCAATACCGAGCCCAGATTCGACGCCGCTGGCGGTGGCGCCGCGGTCGCGGCGCTGGAAAAAGCCGACATGGTCATCAGCCTGAACCCGTTCAAGGCCAACATGGAGTTTTGCGACGTGGTACTGCCGATCACGCCGTTCACCGAGACGCCTGGCAGCTTTGTCAATGCCGAAGGTCGACTCCAGAGCTTCCATGCCGTGGTGCGGCCGCTGGCCGAGGCGCGGCCGGCCTGGAAGGTATTGCGTGTCCTGGCCAACATGCTGGGCCTGCCCGGTTTCGACTTCGAGTCGGCACAAGATGTCTTGGCGGCTATCCCGGGGCTGGACAGCGCAGCGGGTCAGGTTGTGCCGGCATTGCTGGGCAACCAGACCACGGAAATGATCAGCCTGTCCACTTCCGGTCCGGACCCGGTGGTTGCGTCCATCTACCAACTCGATGGCCTGGTGCGCCGGGCG
>JANMKM010000223.1:0-4751 GCA_031372035.1 Rhodoferax sp.
TGCGCGACGCGCTTGACGCCAGCGGGAGAACACCTTGAGCCTGGGCGTCTCCGACTGGCTGGCCCTGTTCGTCCATTTCATGGTGCTGTCGCTGCTGTCGGTGGGCGGCGCCATCACCACCGTGCCGGAGATGCACCGCTACCTGGTGACGCAGCAGGGCTGGCTCAATGACGCTCAGTTCACCTCCAGCATTGCGCTGGCGCAGGCCGCACCCGGGCCAAACGTGCTGTTCGTTGCGCTGATGGGCTGGAACCTGGGCCTCAACGTGGCCGGCGGCCCGGGCGCCGGGCCCGTGGCCTGGGGCTATGCCCTGTTGGGCATGCTGGCGTCCATGGGTGGCATCCTGCTGCCCAGCACCACGCTGACTTTCCTGGCGACACGCTGGGGCCACCAGAACCGCGAGCTACGGGCCGTGCGGGCCTTCAAGCAGGGCATGGCGCCGATCGTGGTTGCGCTGCTGATCGCCACTGGCTGGCTGCTCAGCGCCAGCCACAATGATCCGCAACGCGACTGGCCCCTGTGGCTGCTGACTGCTGCGGCGACCATCCTGGTCTGGCGCACCAGACTGCACCTGCTGTGGCTGCTCGGCGCCGGCGCCCTGCTGGGAGCATTCGGTGTCGTCTGATCGAATCCGACGGCCTCGAAACTGCGACCGCTGCTCCAGCCTGCAAGCTCCCTGTCAAGCTGAACTGCTACAACCCAGACCATGAGCGACTCGGCATCCGATACCCAATACTTCACCAAGGCCGTGGCCGAGCTGGGCGAGAAGCGCCCGGTCGTGACCAACCGTGCCATCTTCAACGCCCAGGGCATCAAGATCATCGAGCAGGGGGTGTCGATCAACCTCGGCCTGTACGAACGGTTGATGCAGCACCAGCTGGCGGTGCCGATCGAGGACTCGGTCTCCAGCACGCCAACGGTCAATGGCGCGGTGCTGCGGGCCAGCGCCGAGCAGATGATGTCCAGCGTGCCCTTCGTCGGGCGGATCGGCAGCGGCGCCAACCGCACGCTGTTGCTGGACACGCTGGAGAAGCTGCCACTGCCGGCACCGATGGCGTTCCAGCTGACACTGGCGCGCGAGGTGCGGCCGGACATCTACCTGCATTCGGTGCTGTCCGCACTGACAGCAGCCTGGCTGTCGCAGGCGCCGCTAGCCTCACGTTATGACATCAGCATGGCCGCCGCGGCGGGCCTGCTGCACGACATCGGCGTGCTGCATCTGGACCCCTTGCTGTCGGACGCGCAGCATGTGCTCAACCGGGCGCAGCGGCGCCAGCTGTATTCGCATCCGCTGATTACCAAGGCCCTGGTCGAGCGGCACCATGAATACCCCAAGGAGGTGGTACGCGCTGTGGCCGAACACCATGAGTTCCTGAATGGCTCGGGCTATCCGCGAAACCTCAGCGGCAAGGCCATCAGTCCCCTGGGGCAGGTGCTGTCTATCACCGAGATTGTCACTGGCATGTTCGCGCCCGGTCGGGCGGCGCCGGAACTGCGTCTGTCCGTCGCCCTGCGCATGAACCTGCACCGCTACGACATCGACCTGACGGCGCGCGTGCTGTGCATGCTGCAGCCACAGCTCGATACCACGGTGAGCGACATGGAGCTGCTGGACAACCCGGTGCAAAGGCTGCTGGATCTGCAGCAGGTGCTGGATGGCTGGCCGGCCGAGTTGCGCAAGGCGCCCAACGTCAACGCTGAGCGCCTGCAGGGCCTGGGCGTGCTGGCCGACCAGGTGGCGGAGATGCACCGTTCGCTGGCCAGCGTCGGCGCTGACCCGCAACAACTGACGCAACTGGGCGGCGAGGGCATGGACGACCTGCTCAAGCTGGAACTGACGCTGATGGCCGGGGAAGCGGCCTGGCAGCTGCGCTCTCTGGCACGGCAGTCGCGTCGGCGCTGGCGCCTCGAACCCGGCGCCAACTATCCTGAACTGTTGCAATCCTGGCTGGACCGGGTGGACCAGCAGGTGGCCCCCATGCCCGAGACCGATGAGGACAACATGGCTGCAGCCTGACAGGCTGCAGAAGCGCTCGACCCGGACGGCGGGTCGCTCAGCCCACGCTGCGCTGCCGCACCGCCTCGTACAGGCAGACACCGCTGGCCACAGAAACATTCAGGCTTTCCACAGCGCCACGCATGGGTATGCGCACCAGCGCATCACAGGTTTTGGCCGTGAGCTGGCGCAGACCCGAACCCTCGGCCCCCAGCACCAGAGCCAGCGGACCGCGCAGGTCCGCCTGGTACAGCGTGCCGGTGGCGGTGTCGCTGGTACCGGTGATCCAGATGTTGCGTTCCTTGAGTTCACCGAGTGTGCGCGCCAGGTTTGTCACCATGAAATAGGGCACGGTTTCGGCGGCGCCACTGGCGACCTTGGCCACCGTGGCGTTGACGCCGGCGGCGTGGTCGCGCGGCGCGATCACGGCGTGGGCACCGGCGCCGTCGGCCACCCGCAGGCAGGCACCCAGGTTGTGCGGATCCGTCACCCCGTCGAGCACCAGCAGCAGTGGCGCAAAGCGCTGTTCCGTCGGCAATACCAGTTGGGCCGCCTCCTGCGCGTCCAGCAGGTCGTCCAGCGAGCTGATCTGTGCCAGGGGCTGGACCCGCGCCACCACGCCCTGGTGGCCATGGCTGCCACACAAGCGGGCCAGCCGCACACCGTCAGCTTCGGCCAGCCGCAAGCCAGCCTCCTGGACCCGGGCCACGAACTGGCGCATGCGCGCATCGCGGCGCGCCGGATCGACATAGACTTCGACGATGGATTGCGGCGCGGTCTTGAGCCGCACGCCCACCGCATGAAAACCGAACAGGACTTTGGCAGAGGACATGCCGGGCATTATCGCGGCGCAGCCCTGACACGGGCCATCCCGGCTTGCCGGGAACGACGGGCGCCCTTAAGCTCGCAGCAGAACAACTGGAGACCACCAATGAAAGCTGCCGTGCTGCATGCGCCGAACCAGCCCATGACGATCGAGGACGTCGAGATCGACCATCCCGGGCGGCGCGAGGTGCTGATCCGTACCACCGCCGCCGGTATCTGCCACAGCGACCTGCACTTCATCGAGGGCAAGTATCCGACACCGGTACCCGTGGTTCTGGGGCATGAGTCCGCGGGCATTGTGGAGGCCGTGGGCGAAGATGTGCGCTACGTCAAGCCAGGCGACCACGTGATCACCTGCCTGTCGGTGTTCTGTGGCCACTGCGAGTTTTGCCTCACCGGCCATATGTCGATCTGCCAGACGCCGGAGGTCAAGCTGCCACCGGGCAAGGCGCGTCGCTTAAGCTGGCGCGGCCAGCCCATGAAACAGTTTCTCAACCTGTCATCGTTTGCCGAGCTGATGCTGGTGCACGAGCATGCACTGGTGAAAGTGCGCGAGGACATGCCGCTGGACCTGGCGGCGCTGATCGGCTGCGGCGTCGTCACCGGCTTTGGCGCCGTGGTCCATACGGCCAAGGTGGAGCCCGGCACAAGCGTTGCCGTGCTGGGCTGCGGCGGCATCGGCCTGGCGACCATCAACAGCGCGCTGATCGCCGGTGCCGGCCGCATCTTTGCCGTGGACACCGACCCCACCAAACTGGAACTGGCACGCCAGTTTGGCGCCACGGACCTGGTGGATGCCAAGGCGCTGGACCCGGTGCGCCACATCAACGAATTGAGCGCTGGCGGCGTGCACTACAGCTTTGAGTGCATTGGCCTGAAGCAGACCACGGAGCAGGCCTTCGGCATGCTGCGCCCGGGCGGCACGGCGACCGTGATCGGCATGATTCCGGTGGGTACCAAGATCGAACTGCACGGCCCCGATTTCCTGCGCGAACGCCGCATCCAGGGCTGCATGATGGGCTCGAACCGCTTCCGCCTGGACATGCCGCGGCTGGTGGAGTTCTACATGCAAGGCCGCTTGAAGCTGTCCGAAATGGTATCCGGCCGGTTGCCCCTGAGCGCCATCAACGAAGGCTTTGCGGCGCTGAAGACCGGCGGCGTGGCACGCAACCTGATTGTGTTCGACCAGTAAGCGGCTTCAAGCCGGCTCGGCCACGACGACGCGGCCGGCGTCGATCGTGATCCGGCGCTCGCAACGTGCGGCAATGCCCTGGTCGTGCGTCACCAGCACCAGGGTCGTGCCCAGCTCCCGGTTCAGCGCAAACATCAGGTCCATCACCTGCGCACCAGTGGCAAAGTCGAGGCTGCCGGTGGGTTCGTCCGCCAGCAACACGGCCGGCTGGACCACAAATGCTCGGGCCAGCGCCACCCGCTGCTGCTCGCCGCCGCTGAGCACCTTGGGATAGGCGCTCAGCCGCTGCGCCAGACCCACCCGCTCCAGCATCTCGGTGGCATGGCGCCGCGCATCCCGGGTTTGCGCCAGCTCCAGCGGCAGCATCACATTCTCCAGCGCTGTCAGATTGCCCAGCAGCTGAAAACTCTGGAACACAAAGCCCACCTTCTGCGCCCGCAAGGCGGCGCGGTCGTCCTCGTCGATGGCGTACAGGTCCTGCCCGGCCAGCCGCACTGTGCCCCGGCTGGGCGTGTCCAGCCCGGCGATGATGGACAGCAAGGTGCTCTTGCCCGAACCCGATGCACCGACAATGGCGGCAGTCTCCTTGGCCTGCAGGGCAAAGTCGATATCCCGCAAAATGTCCAGGGTGCCGGTGGAGTCGGTCACGGACTTGAACACATGCTCGACGGAAATGATTGCTTCTGACATGAAACCCTTTCTGGTGCGGCGCCGCCTGGTCCTTGCCGGCCCGCTGGC
>JANMKM010000229.1:0-7702 GCA_031372035.1 Rhodoferax sp.
GGGTCCAGAAAACGCCCTGTAGGACCTCCTGCACGAAGCCAGGAGACTCATCCGCGCGGTTTCAAGAAAATCTTGCTGGAATTGGCCACCAACGGTCCGGTCGCCACATGTTCTGGCGCCCAGACTCCTAGACCAGCTGCACCTCACCCTGGTCCACAACCTGAAGGCTGGTTCCTAGCGCCGACAGAGACCGGCTGCTCGGGGCCCGCCGCCTGCGCGGGCCGGGGGGCAGTCTGCGTCAACGTGGCCAGCATGCTCAGCCAGGACTGCATCGGTACCTGGGCCACCACCCTGGACACCAGTTGCGGCAGCAGCCCCGCCAGCAGCGCCGGTTTCAGGGCCCAGCGCCAGGGCCGGGTCCAGGCCACGACACCTCCCACCACAGCGGCAGTGAGCACCAGGCCCAGCGGATGGCGCTGTGCCATCGGCTGGACGATGGCCTTGGCAGCATCGCCAGCCAACAAACTGACTGCGCGCAAGGGGTGGCCCATCCACCAGCCTTCCAGGGCGTCAAGCAGCACGCCGGCTCCAGGCAGCGAGCGCAGGCTGTCCAGCCAGGGATGTGACGCGGCTACCGGTCGTTCCCCTGGCGCTGCGGTGTGGCTGTCCGGGCCCGGCCCTGGCTCGCGCAGCGCCCGGCGCAGGCGATTGCGAGTGAGTTCCAGCCGGTCGGCGCCGCTGAACATGCCGGGCGTTGCCGACGGCGGGCTTGCTTGCGCGTCTGGCGCTGCAGCTGGCGCACCACCATGCGCGTTCATGGAAGGCACCTCATGCTGCCGCCGCTTCGCGCAGCATGGATGCATCAGCGCGCAGTTGCCGGCGCAGCTGGCCGAAGGCCTCATCCGCCGCGCTATCGGCCGCCGCCTGCAGGCACCACCAAGCCAGCAGCGCTGGCAACAGCGGCACCAGCACCAGCAGCCACGCGGCGTGCAGCTGGGCTGCTGGCGTGACCGCCCACAGCATCAGCGCCACACCGGCCAGCACCGCGGCGACGCCAAGGCTGCACAAGGCCACGGCGCGCAGCAGCGCCTGGCGCTTCCAGCGCTCGCAGGCACTGGCGAATTCGGTGCCAAACAGCTCGGCATAAGCTTCTGCATGGTCTGCCAGCAGGCCCGGCTGGGTTGCCAGCAGGCGAAACATGGGGTGCAGCATGGGGCTCACAGATGGGTCGTGGCCGCCGGTTTTCAGGAACGGTTGCGGCCGTGGCTGATCAGGCTCACCAGCGCCATCAGCGCGGCGCCGGTGGCGGCTGCAATCAGCATCGCCTTTACCGGCTCGTCCTGGATGTAGCGCACCGTGACGTCGGAGGCGCGTTGCGCCTTGTCGCGCAGCTGGCGTGAGCTGTCGCGCACGGCGTCCAGGCCATGCTGGGTCAGGTCGCCGGCCTGTTGGGCCAGGGCGCTGGCCTGGTTGCTGGCGCCTTGCACCAGATGGGCGGCCTGGTCGGCCAGGTTGTTGTAAACGGCAGTGGGCTTGATGTCGGACATGGAAATTCCTTGGGAGTCGTGGGTGGTGGCGGGCGCGGCGCAGCAGGCACAGCCGGTTGGGGGCTTGGGTGCGCTGCAGCGACAGGCTCAGTGTCCGGCAGCCGTGCTCAGGCAGCGATAGGCCGCGGTGTCGCCGCGGTGTCGGGGGTGGCGGCGTGTGGCTGTAGGACAGCGCTGACAGGCCGCTGTCCGGGCCCTCAGGCCGCAGGCTCTTGCACAGGCTGTTCGGACTGCGGCAATGTCACCCGGATCAGGGTGCCCTGGCCGGGGGTCGAGGCCAGGGTCAGCTGTCCGCCTTCGGCCGTCACCCGGTAGCGCATGCCCAGCAGGCCATAGGCCGAACTGCGCTGGGCACTGGTGTCGAAACCCACGCCGTCGTCGCGCACCGAGACCTCGACCTCGGCATTCGGGCTGCCCAGCCGGATCCAGACATTGCCGGCTTTGGCATATTTGCTGATGTTGGTGATGGCCTCCTGCACCAGCCGGAACACCATCAGCTCGGCGTTGGGCTGCAGCCGCACCGGTTCGAGTTCGCAGTGCACCTGCACGCCCGACTGGGTGGCGAATTCGCGCGCCAGGATTTCCAGGGCAGCCACCAGACCCAGGTTGCTCAGGGCGCTGGGGCGCAGGTCCTCGATGATGCTGCGGCCCAGGGCTATGCCGCTGTTGAGCGTGCCCACCAGGTGCGCCAGCAACTCCAGGGCTTCGGGCGCGGTGCTGGCGATGCGCGACTTGATGCGCGCGGCGTCGAGCTTGGCCGATGTCAGCAAAGCGCCCAGGTCGTCATGCAGGTTGCGCGCCAGCCGTTGCCGCTCATCCTCGCGCGCGGTCTGCAGGTGGTGCGTCAGCTCGGTCAGCTGCGCCGTGCGCTGGATCACTTCCTCCTCCAGCCGGTCGCGCTCGACCTGCACCATGCGCTGCAACTCCAGCTGCTGCTGGCGCAGCACGAAAGTCTGGCGCAGGTACAGGTACAGCGCCAGCAGGCTGAGCAGGCTCAGGGCGGCAATGCCGGCGCGACTCAGCAGCAGGGTCTGGTACAGGTCGCCGCGGCGCGCGGCCACGTTGCGGGTTTCACGCTCCAGCATGCTGACGCCCAGCGCCCGGATCGCGTCCATGTTTTCCTTGCCGATGTCGCTGAGCACGATCTCCCGCGCGGCCTCGGCCTTGCCCTGCTCGTACAGCCGGATCGTCAGCTCCAGCTCCGACAGCCGGGCCTCCGTCAGCGTGCGCATCTGCTTCAAGGCGACAGCGGCGGCCGGTTCGTTGCCGTAATAGCGTTCCAGATAGACCAGTGCCTCGCCAATGCGCTGCAGCGCCTGGTCATAGGGCGCTCGGTATTCCTTGCGGCCGGTCACAAGGTAGCCGCGCTGCCCGGTTTCGGCGTCAAGCAGGCCATGGGTCAGGAGCTGGAGATGGGCGCGCGCTTGCGCCAGTGAACCCAGTTCGTCCAGCGTGCCGACCGAACGCCAGTAGGAGCCTTCGCTGATCAGGACCATGGCCGCAGCAGCCACGCTGGCCAGCCCGAACACGATGCGGTTGCGCTTGACTATCCTGAACATCTGTATCTGCTATTTCCGTGTCGAATTGTGGGATCATGCGCCATGCAACGCAGCCACAACACATGATCCGAATTGCCATTGTTGATGACCACGCCATGGTGCGCGCCGGGCTGCGGCAGTTCTTTGCCGACCAGATCGACTTCAAGGTGGTGGCCGAAGCCAGCAATGGCCGCGACGCCCTGGACATCGTGCGCAAGGGTGAGGTGGATGTGATCGTGATGGACATTTCCATGCCGGGACACAGCGGGGTCGATGCGCTGGCGGCGATCCGCGCGCGTGCGCCCGATCTGCCGGTGCTGATCCTGAGCGGTTTCCCGGAGGAGCATTACGCCACCACGCTGTTGCGCCAGGGTGCCAGCGGCTACCTGAACCAAGACTGCGACCCGGAAGAGATCGTGCGGGCGATCCGCACCGTGCACCACGGGCGCAAGTACATCACCTCCGGGGTGGCCGAGCGGCTGGCCGAGGGCCTGGGTGGCGCGGCCGACAAGCTGCCTCACGAGCAGCTGTCCGAACGCGAGCTGCAGGTGTTCCTGCGGCTGGCCAAGGGCGAGACCATCGGCAACATGGCGATCAGCATGTCGCTGTCCGTCAAGACCGTCAGCACATACCGCACCCGGGTCATGGAAAAGATGAAGCTGGAGTCCAACAGCGACCTGACCTACTACGCGCTGAAAAACGGCCTGATCCAGTAGCCGCGGCTACTGCAAGGCGCCTGGGCTGCTGTTGCCGGAGCCACCTGCCGCCAGCCGGTTGCAGTACTGCACCAAGGTGTCGATGTCGTGCGACTTGTCAAACACCTGGTCGGCGCCCAGCTCCAGGCACTTGCGCCGCATGTCCGGTGTCGCGTAGTTGCTCAGCACCACCAGCTTGTAGAGCGAGCCGCGCTGCTGGGCCGAGCGCAAAACCCCCAGACCCGAGCCACCCTTGAGAAAGATGTCGACGATCGCCAGGTCAACCTGGTTGCCCGGCTGTTTGAGCCAGGTGGTTGCCGCGAACTCGTCCTCGGCCGAGCCCACCACGTCCACAGCGGCAAGCTCCTCCAGCGTCACGATCAGGTTCTCCCGAATCACTCGGCTGTCTTCCACGATATAGGTTTTTAGTTTTTCCATGGCCTGCGGTATTTCCTGGAAGCCTGCAGCCCGCGGCAGCAGCCACGCTGAATCTTCGATCCCGAGGCTGACAAAACTGGAGATGGGTGGGCGGAAGTACATACGTGCTCCGGCCGAGTATTGCGTCTGGTGTGCCAAGCCGCCATCGGCGTCGGGCGCAGGTCTTTGTCAGACATCTCCTACAGCCCTCCATGCAGCGGCCCGGCTGCAATGCCATTGCGTAGGAGATTGACTACCGCTGCTGGTGGTGTGGTCCGCTGTTCGTGCCGGGCGGCGCATTTCATACTCGGTTTATTGCAGGTGCATTTTCATTTCAGACCTGTGCAGTATCTGCGAATTGAATTGGAGAACACCATGACCACCATTGCCATCACCTTTAGTGCTGTTGCCATCCTGGGCCTGAGCGGGCTCGGGCTGCTGGCCTGGCTGGCGTTTACCCATGCCACCCAGGACGTGGACGCCTTCGGTGGCTTCCAGGGCATGCACTTTGAAGACTGAAGTCCGGACCTGGCAGCCGGCTGTCCGCGCGGTGCTGTGTGCGGGAGCATTGCTGCTGGCTGCGGGTTGCGGCAGCCTGATGACACCGGCCACGGCGGACGTGGCGGTGTCCCGGGCTGCGGTGGAAAACGCCAGTGACGCCGGTGCGGCGCAGTTTGCGCCAGCCGAACTGGAGGCAGCACGCAACAAGATGGCGCGAGCCAACCAGGCCCTGCTGGACAAGGACTACCAGCTGGCCACCGACCTGGCCTTGCAGGCGCAGGCCGATGCCCGGCTGGCGCAGGGCAAGGCCAATTCAGGCAAGGCGCAAAAGGCTGCTGACGCGCTGCAGGACGACATCCGCATCCTGCGCGAGGCGCTGGAGCGCAACCGACAGTAGCTATGGAACCCATCATGAACAAGACCCGTTTTGCCCTGTCGCTGGCTGCCGCCCTGGTGCTGGGGGCCTGCAGCTCCGTGCCAAAGACCACGGGGCTGCTGGAGCAGGCGCGCAGCGACTACCGGATGGCACAGAACAACCCGTTTATTGACCAGTTCGCCCAGCCGCAGATGCAACAAGCCGGGGTTGCGATGGACCAGGCCAATGTTGCGGCCGGACGCAGCGCCAGCTCGGAAGAGATCGACAAGCTGGCCTATCTGGCTCGCCAGCAGATCGCGTTGACCCAGGAATTGGCCAAGCAAAGGCTGGCCGAAGTCGAAGCGGCGCGTTCGGCCCGGGAGCGTGATCGCTTGCGCCAGGACCAGCGCAGCAGCGACGCCAACCAGGCCCGTGCCAATGCCGAACAGGCCGCGTTGGTGCAGCGCAAGGCCAAGGCTGATGCGGCCCAGGCCAAGAGCGAGGCGGATGACGCACGCTACAGCGCCGAGGACGCGCAGCGGCGCATCGACGCGGCCCGGCGCATGACCGAAGAAGCCCAGGCCCGCACCCAGGAAGCGCAGCGCGAGGCGCTGCAGGCGCAGGTACGCAACTCCCTGCTGGAAACCCAGCTGCTGGAACTGGCGGCGCGCAAGACCGAGCGCGGGATGGTGATCACGCTCGGCGATGTGTTGTTTGGCAGCGATCTGGCGCGGCTCAATCCCCAGGGCCTGCGCACGGCGCAGAAGCTGGCCCAGGTGCTGGAGCAGCACCCGCAACGCACGGTGCTGGTGGAAGGCTTTGCCGACAGCACCGGCGGCGCGGCCCACAACCAGGAGCTGTCGGAACGCCGGGCCGCGGCGGTACGGGTTGCGTTGCAGGAGATGGGCATTGCCCAGTCCCGCATCGCCGTGCGCGGCTATGGCGAGGCCTATCCGGTAGCTGCCAATGATTCGCTGGCGAACCGGCAGCTGAACCGGCGGGTGGAGATTGTGCTGTCCGACGCCAGTGGGCTTACGAAGCCACGCTGACGGTTACGGCTTGCGGGCGCGTCAGTCGTCGGTCAATTGCACGGCCTCGACCTCGACCAGGCAGTCGTAAAAGGTCGGTCCCCGGCCCAGGTCGGTCAGGCGCTGGCTGGTCAGCTGGTTGACGTTGGTACCTGCAATACCCAGCTTGCGCCACCAGACGCCCAGGCCATGGACCACGCCGGCGCGGGCACGCTCCGAGATGTCCACCCGGCAGTGGTACTGGCCGCGGCCATTGAACACCCGCACCAGATCGTGCTGCCGGATGCCGCGCGCAGCAGCGTCGCCGGCATGCATTTCCAGGATCGGCTCGCGTTCGATCGCCTGCAGGCTTGCGACATTCACGAATGAGGAATTGAGGAAGTTGCGCGCCGGCGGCGAGATCATGGCCAGTGGGTGCTGCGGGTCTGTGCCCGCCAATTCGTAATTTGGCAGGTAGTCCGGCAGACCGTCGAGACCCATGCGCTGCAGCCGTTCGCTGAAGAATTCGCACTTGCCCGAAACCGAAGGAAAGCCGCCATCGGCAAAGGGCGCATCGGGCAGGTCCAGCCGGGCAAAGCCCTGGGCCAGCAGTTGCTCGAAATCCACCTTGTCACCATAGGCGGCGCGGCACAGCGTCAGGTCGTCCTCTAGAAAGCAGGGTTCGTCATATCCCATGTGCCGCGCCAGGTCGCGAAAGATCTGGCTGTTGGGCCTGGCCTCGCCCAGCGGCGCGATGGCCGGCCGGTTCAGCAGCACGTCGGTGTGGCCATAGCTCATGTGCACGTCCCAGTGTTCCAGCTGGGTGGTGGCTGGCAGCAGGTAGTCGGCGTAGTCGGCGGTGTCGGTCTGGAAATGCTCCAGCACCACGGTGAACAGGTCCTCACGGGCAAAGCCCTGCACCACCTTGCCCGAATCCGGCGCCACCGCCACCGGGTTGCTGTTGTAGACCACCAGGGCTTCGATCCTGGGGCCGAAGTCGCTGGAGGCCGCTCGCAGCAGGTCGTCGCCGATGGTGACCATGTTGATGGTACGTGGCGTGCGGCCGGCCAGCAGCTCCGGGCGCTGCAGGGCCGCGGTCTGAACCGGAAACAGGCCCGAGGTCGACAGCAGCACGCCGCCAGCGCGGTGCCGCCAGGCGCCGATCAGTGCCGGCAGGCAGGCAATGGCGCGCACGGCGTTGCCGCCACCGCGCACCCGTTGCAGGCCGTAGTTCATGCGGATCGCAGCTGGCTCGCCGCGCGCCAGGCAGCCGCCGTAGTCGCGCGCCAGGCTGCGGATCTGCTCGGCGGCGATGCCGCACACCGCCGCCGCGCGCTCCGGCGGCCACTGCAAGGCGCGCTCGCGCAATGCCTCCCAGCCCAGGGTGTGGCGCGCCAGGTAGTCGTGGTCCAGCCAGTCGTGGCTGATCAGTTCATGCATCAGCGCCAGTGCCAGTGCGGCGTCGGTGCCGGGCAGCAGGGCAATGTGCTCATGGCATTTGGCAGCGGTCTCGGTGCGCCGCGGATCGATGCAGATCAGTTTGGCGCCGTTGCGCTTGGCGACCTGGGCGTAGCGCCAGAAGTGCAGGTTGCTGGTGATGGAGTTGCTGCCCCAGATCAGGATCAGCTTGGATTCGGCAAAGAACTCGACCCGCATGCCGACCTTGCCGCCCAGGGTATGGACCAGGCCCTCGATGCCGGCC
>JANMKM010000269.1:0-1693 GCA_031372035.1 Rhodoferax sp.
CCGATGCCGCGCCCGGCGACGGCAGCAAGAGTTACGAAATCGATCCGCGACCGGAAGTCTGGGGCTGGGGCATGCTGTACCAGTCGCGGGAGGGGGTGACGGAAAATCTGTCGGCCTTTGCCTCCGGCAACCTGAAGTTCAGCGTCAAGACGAGCTATGCGCAGAAGCTGGAAATCGGCATTTCGACCGACACCGATCTGGATGGTCCGGTGGAAGCCTACGTACAGATCGAGAATGGCAAGTTTGGTTACTGCAACACCGGGGCCTGGTGCGAAGTGACCATTCCAGTGGCGGAGTTTGTCAAGGCGAATCCGAAGCTTGACCTGCGGTTTGTGCTGTCGCGCTTCATCATTGCTGACCGTTTCGAATTCACCAAGAATACGCTCAAGACCGGCATGCCGAAAGTCAAGCTCGACGCGGTCTACTGGTCCAAGTAGCCGCATGGGCTGCCACCCACCCCTGCCAGCGCGGGGTGGTGTGCGGCCGGCTGTTGCTGCAAGTAGCTGGGTCGGGTCGGTGTTCACTGAAGTTGTGTTTTGCAGGGGGTACCCATGGCAGCCAACAATCTCCTACCGGGCCAGGGCCTGCCCAAGCGCGCCATTGCACTGGTGCTGGCCGGTGGCCGCGGCAGCCGGCTGCATGACCTGACCGAGCGCCGGGCCAAGCCGGCGGTGTACTTCGGCGGCAAGTTCCGCATCATCGACTTCGCCCTGTCGAACTGCCTGAACTCAGGGCTGCGGCGCATCGGCGTCATCACCCAGTACAAGAGCCACAGCCTGCTGCGCCATCTGCAGCGTGGCTGGGCCTTCCTGAAAACCGAGATGAACGAGTTCGTGGACCTGCTGCCGGCGCAGCAGCGCATGAACGAAGAGTTTTGGTACCGGGGCACGGCCGATGCGGTGTCGCAGAACCGGGACATCCTCGAGGGCTACGAGGCCGAGTACGTGGTGGTGCTGGGCGGCGACCACATCTACAAGATGAACTACGCGCTGATGCTGGCCGACCACGTGGCCAAAGGGCGCGAATGCACAGTGGCCTGCATCGAGGTGCCACGTGAGGAGGCCAAGGGTTTTGGCGTGATGGCGGTGGACGCGCAGTGGAACATTACAGATTTCGTCGAGAAGCCGTCCGATCCGCCGAGCGTGCCGGGCAGGCCGAGCCATTCGCTGGCCAGCATGGGCATCTATATCTTCAATGCCAGGTACCTGTATGAAGAGTTGGCGCGTGACATGGCCGACCCTGGTTCGAGCCACGACTTCGGCAAGGACATCATCCCGCGCGCGGTGCGCCTGAAGCAGGCGGTGGCCCATCCGTTCGAGAAGAGCTGCGTGGTCAGCACGCCGGGCGAGGCGCCTTACTGGCGTGACGTGGGCACCGTGGATTCGTACTGGGACGCCAACATCGACCTGACCGCCACCGAACCGCTGCTCAACATGTACGACACCGACTGGCCGGTCTGGACCCACCAGGCGCAGCTCGCGCCGGCCAAGTTCGTGCATGACCAGCCGGACCGGCGCGGCACTGCGATCGAGTCCATCATTTCGGGCGGCAGCATCATCTCCGGCCTGGTGCAGCGTTCGGTGCTGTTCTCCAGCGTGCGGGTGCATTCCTACACCAAGGTCGAGTGGTCGGTGCTGCTGCCCGAGGTCGAGGTCGGGCGCAATGTGCGGCTCAATCGGGTGGTGGTGGACCG
>JANMKM010000302.1:0-22933 GCA_031372035.1 Rhodoferax sp.
CAGGATCAGCGTCAACATCGTGAGCGTTGTCAGGTTGCGGCTGGACAGCACACGGTCGTACACCTGCAACATGTAGATAGATGGAACCAGGTACAGCAGGTTGAGCATGAAGCTGAAGCCCGCGGCCCGCAGCAATGCGGGGCGCACGGCCAACATGGCTTGGCCCAGGACACGGGTAGAGTCAAAGAGTCTGCTGAGCATAAAAAAAGCGCCGCATGATGCGGCGCTTTGAGTTTAACGGATCGGTCCAGGCCAACCGACGCCTTTACAAGCGCGGCAGACCAACCGCCTCAAGGACGGTACTTAGATCAAAGCATTGTTGATCAAAGCAGAATGATTGCTGAAATTGGCATCTGTCAGGCTACCGACCGCTACACCCAACAGACGAATGGTTTCGGTGCCGTTCAGCACGATCAGGGTGTCGCTACCGGATGCAACTGCCATCGCATGGATTGCGGCCGCACTAGCGGCACCAGCCACATCGATCACATCACCTGAACTAAAGCCGGTAATGACATCGTAGCCTTCGCCATCCGCCGCTGCGGAATAGAAGTATGTGTCGTTGCCAGACCCGCCAGACAGGTAGTCACTGCCCAAACCACCGTAGATCATGTCGTTTCCGCTGCCGCCGTAAATGGCGTCTGAAGCATCGCCGCCAATCAGCAGGTCGTTGCCGGCATTGCCGAGCAAGCGGTCGCCGTTGTCACTGGCGATCAACTGGTCATCGTGGGTACCGCCAGTCAAGGTGTTGCTGGCACCACCGTCGTTGCTCACCAGCTTGGAGCCGTCGGCAAAGGTAACTTCGGTGCCGAGCGTCGCATTGTTCACCAGTACCGCATTGCCTGTGCCAACACCCAATACGCTGAGCTGGGTCAATATGTAGTTATTGCCACCAAGTCCCACGCCAAGGGCCTCTACCTGAAGTTGTGCCGCTGAGTTACCGGCGACCCACAGCCCGCCGTCCGTGGCAGTCGTCGACACCAGGTCTGCAGCCCCCGCGTCCTCACCAAGCGTGTCATCAACTACGGTGTCATTTACCGCCAGATTGATGGAGAACGAGTGAGGCATTCCACCTTCGTTTTGAGCGCCAAGCACTTCAATCCCAAGGGTGGAGCCAGATCCGGGGTTGCCCGCCAGGTCGGTACCAACGAAGGTAGCCAAGATCGCGATAGAGTCCAATGGATTGAGCACGGTGGCGCTGGTGCTACCGAAGAAACCATTCATTTCCAGATTGTCAATGTTCGCAGTCTGATTGAGCACAATGACCAAAGTGCGGTCGTCGGTCACGGTTGCAGAAGAAATGTCTGCTCCGGCCAAAGAATAGTCTGCGCCACCACCATCAACATCCCAGGTCAGATCCCCCGCGTTCGCTACCACCAAAGCTGTGACATTGGCTGCACCCAATCCGTTGAATCCTGTACCACTGATGGTCAGCTTGTTGGTGACTGAGTCATACACGGCACCGTCGTAGGTCACTGAAGGACCGACGGTATCGATCGTGATGTTCAACGCGCTGGAAGGCAGCGAAGTGTTTCCGGCCACATCCGTCTGGGTTGCCGTATAGGCGTAAACGCCATCCGGCGCCACCGGGCCAACAACATCGTAGGTACCGGTGCCGGCGCCGTTCAACGTTGCGGTTCCGAGCACCGTAACACCCTGGCTTACGGTCACAGTCGCATTCGCCTCACCGGTGATATTGAGCGTCAGGTTGGTCGTGACATTCGTGATGTTGTCGGTGCCAGAAACGCCTGAATCGTCCGTGACGTCAAGGTCCAGAGTGGGTGCGCTTGGCGTAACCGTATCCACCTGCACTGTCAGCAGGCTGGCGCCCACCGAAGCAGTACCTTGGTTTCCTGCCACATCGGTAGCAAAGGCACGAATGATGTAAGTGCCGTTGGTCAGAGTTGAAGAATCAAAGCTCCAGTTGCCACCGCCTGCCACACCTGTTCCAAGAACCTGCTCACCGTTGTCATATGCGGCATTGTTGTTTGCATCAATGAACAGCGACACCGTCGAGTTGGCCTCGGCCGTACCGCTGAAGGTCAGACCGGTCGTCTGCTTCGTAATGTTGTCAGAGTTGGAAACTCCGGTGTCATCGCCAGAAAAAAGGTCGGGCGCTGAGGGAGCAGCCGGCGCAGATGTATCGACCGTCACCGCCAGCGCCGAAGACGCGGCCGAGTTGTTGCCAGCGGTGTCGGTAGCAAACGCGCGGATGTTGTGGACGCCGTCAGCAAACACCCCCGCCGCATCCCGGCTCCACACGCCACCAGCGACTGTTGCCGTACCCAGATTGGTGTCGCCACCGTTGAAGGTGCCGCTGCTGTCCACATCGTCGAACAGCGTCACGACCGATCCGTTCTCGCCCGTGCCATCAAAGGTCAGGCTGGAATTGAACTTGGTAATGTTGTCGGTCGCGGAGACACCAGTGTCATCAGCCGCAGCCAGATTCAGAGCGCCTGGTACCGTTGGTGCCGTGGTGTCAACCGTGATGGGCAAAGCAGTGGAAGCTGCGGAAACGTTGCCTGCCAGATCAACTTGCGTGGCGGTAATGGAATGCACGCCGTCGGCAAACAAGCCCGTATCAAACGTGAAGTTGCCAGCGCCGTCAGCGGTAGCTGTGCCCAACGACACAGCGCCATCCAGAACCGTCACCACGGCATTGGCAGCAGCGGAACCAGTGATAGTCAAGGCCGTGTTGACGCTGGTAATGTTGTCCGAAGTGGAACTACCGGTGTCATCGGCGGTGGCCAGATCCAAGCCAGTGGGAGCCGCAGGAGCAACCGTGTCGATCGTGATTGCCAATGCAGCTGAAGCGGCGGCTTGATTGCCAGCCACATCGGTCGCATCTGCGCGGATGTTGTGAACACCGTCTGCCAGCGCCGTGCCGGACGTCACGGTCCAGACACCACCAGCCACCGTCGCAGTCCCCAGTGAAACATCGCCACCGTTGAACGCGCCGCTGTTGTCCACATCGTCAAACAGGCGCACGATCGAGGCGTTCTCACCGGTGCCGCTGATGTGCAGGCTGTTGTTGGTCTTGGTGTAGTTGTCGGTTGCCGAGGCGCCGGTGTCGTCACCAGCGGCCAAATCCAACCCTGCCGGAACCGTTGGTGCGATCGTATCCACGGTGACCGCCAAAGCAGCGGATGCAGCAGAGTTGTTCCCGGCAGCATCCGTGGCAAAGGCGCGGATGTTGTGGACGCCGTCGGCGAAAACACCGGCTGCGTCCAGACTCCAGACACCACCAGCCACAGTGGCGGTTCCCAGATTGGTGTCACCGCCGTTGAAAGTGCCGCTGCTGTCCACGTCGTCAAACAAGGTGACAACCGAGCCGTTTTCACCGGTACCGTCAAATGTCAGGTTGGCGTTGGCAAAGGTGATGTTGTCGGTGTTGGAAGTACCTGCGCTGTCGTCAGCTGTGGCCAGGTTCAAAGCTGAAGGCGCCGTTGGTGCGGTTGTGTCCACCGTGATATTCAAGGCGGTGGAAGCTATTGAAACATTGCCTGCCAGATCCACCTGCGTTGCGGTGATGGAATGCACCCCATCGGCAAACAAACCGGTATCAAAGGTGAAGTTTCCGGCGCCATTGGCAGTGGCTGTTCCAAGAGTGGCGGCACCATCAAGGATCGTCACCACGGCGTTGGCCGCAGCCGAGCCAGTGATCGTCAAGGCCGTGTTGACGCTGGTAATGTTGTCCGAAGTAGAACTACCGGTGTCGTCGGCGGTGGCCAGATCCAATGCAGTGGGCGCTGCCGGAGGCACAGTGTCGATCGTGATCGCCAGTGCACCTGAAGCTGCCGAGCGATTGAGTGCGGCATCAACAGCATCCGCACGGACGTTGTGCACGCCATCGGCCAAGGCAGCGCCGGTGGTGACCGACCAGGCGCCGCCAGCCACGGCAGCCGTGCCCAGCGTCACATCGCCGCCATTGAAGGTGCCACTGTTGTCCACGTCGTCGAACAGGCGCACGGTAGCCCCGTTTTCGCCGGAGCCGCTGACATGCAGGCTGGCGTTTGTCTTGGTGTAGTTGTCCGTGGTAGACGCGCCTGTGTCGTCGGTGCCCAGCAGGTCCAATGCGGTCGGCACGGTCGGCGCGGTGTTATCGACAATGACTGCAGGCGTGGGGTCAAGGCCCACCAGCACCAGGCTAGCCGACGTGGCGCTGATGGTGCTGGAGATGGTGCCACCGTTGAGCACGATGGGGCTGGATGCGACCACGCCGTCGGCGTCATTGTCGGCACCAACGACCGTGTAGGTGAAGGTAATCGCCGTAGTGCCGGAGCCACTTGCATAAACGGCCTGGCGGGTGGTGCCACCCACGTCAACGGCGATGGATGGCGCGCCCGTAACGTTGACAGCGGAGTCGTAAGTCACGACATAGGAAATAGCAGTGTTGCCATTGGCCACGCTGTACAAGCCCGCGGCAGGTTCAGTGACGCTAAGCACCGTTGGCGCGACACCAATGGTGACCATGTCCGTGTCCATCATGGCGCCACCCGAGCCGGTGTTGCCACCGTCGTTGGTGGTCATGGTCAGCACAGCATCCACCGGTGCGTGGGCATCAGCACCTTGCAATGAAGCATTGACCGCGGTCAAGGTACCGCTGATGGTGACCAGGGACGTGCCGGAGTTCGTAACGATCGCGCCACCAGAGGCTGTAACAGCCACTGTGCCGCCGTTGTTGATGCCGAGCGTGACGGTAATGGTGCCGGAAGCCGCATCCACGTCGGTGACCGACAGCGCATTGCCATTGCCGGTGCTGAAAACCACGTGCTGGGCAACCGCGCCCTGAGCACCGGGGACCACGTTCACTGGCGCGTCATTGACCGGAGTGACGGTGATGTTGAAGGTGTGGGTGGTCGTGTCCTGACCGCCATTGGCCGTGCCGCCGTTGTCCATGGCCTGGACGGTGATCATTGCCGAGCCAGATGCATTGGCTGCCGGCGTGAACATCAGATTACCGGCGTTGTCCACCGTGACTGCGCCAGCAAACAGGGCGCCATTGGTGTTGCCGATCACGCTCATCGTCACGACTTGGGCGGCTTCATCCGGGCCGCCACCCGGGCCGATGGCCGAGGCGATACTAGCGCTGTAAGCACCAGAGTCTTCTGCAACCGTCACATCGGCACCAAGCGTGAACACCGGCGCATCATTGGACGACAGCACGTTGATGGACACCAGCACGTCGCTACTGGAAACCAAGTCGCCACCATCGAGCCAGGTGCTGTTGGTGTTGTCGGCGGAACGCACATAGAACGCCGGTTGGATGCCGTTGACGTTGGGAGCCAGGTTCGGTTCCCAATACAACTTGCTGTCAGAGCCCGACACCTTCACATTGCCGATGAACACACCAGTCAAACGAATGGTGACGGAACTGGTGTTGATCGAAGCGGTGTTGAAGTCACCAGCCACTGTGGCACCCGCCACACCACTGTAAGTTCCTTGCACCAGTTCCTTGTAAACCGGGGTTGTCGTAGTACCAGTGTTGATGAACAACTTGCCGGTGTTGGCACCGACCGAGCCACCCAGAACGTTGTTGCCGATACCTTTGCCGGTCAACAGGAAGCCATCGGTGTCGGACGATTCGTTACCTGCTGTCAGGAAATTGGCGTAATTGAAGCCAACACGCGTTGGAGCCGGTGCCGGACCAACCAGGGAGTCCTCAGTGACTGAGGCCAGTTTGGTTGAATCCATTAGGGTTAATGTTGGCATTCGAAAACCTCCAGGTATTGATAGGGAAACAGAAGCGAAAAGACTCGCATTCTTGTGCGCGTTGATGCTATATCATCGCCCAGCCCATTGCAAGGCGATTGGCCCAAGTGTACTGCCGACGCTGTGTGACAATTGCCACAGATCAAGGCGTCGTGGCACTCGCTGTGGCGCTACAAATTCAATAGTGCGGGTTTACCCGTGGGCATGGCCTGCGCGTCGTCGAGGCGTGTGTCATCCGCAAGTTTGGAGCGAGACAATGGCACAGGTTCGCGTGCTGATCAACCTATCACGAACTGGCGCCTTGCTGGCCAGTATGCTGGCGCTAATGCTTGTGCCAACCACTGTACAAGCACAGGCTTCGCGCCAGCCCACCCCTCCCCGGCCGGCACCTGTTGCAGCTGCGGTACCACCGGCCGCCGCGGCTTCGGCGCCAGAGTTCAATGCCGTCACCACGGCCCTGCAAAAAAGCGGTGTAAAGCGCTGTGCAGGGAAGATACAAAAGGTTACAGAATTCCTGACCAGCAAGGCCCGAACCGGCACTGCTGTGTACCCCTTGGGCGCCAATCCCGATGACAGTCTGATTTCGCTGTCTTCGGAGATCATTGCTGGCAACACCCTGTTCTATGCCGGAGCCACTTTCGCGCCTCACGGCAACGACTGCTCCGCCGTTTACGAAGCCGTGACTCACTGGCAGAACAGTTGTGATGAAGTGGCTGCATCGCAGTACCCCAACTTCAAGCAAGTGGGTGTGCTGCAACAGCAGATCAAGGTGTATTCCAACAGCCCGTATACCCGCGTGATGATGGTATCGGCCGGTACCGGCTGCGTCGTGATCAAGAAGGAACTGGTGCTGTGAGCCTCCGGGCGCAGGCCCGTTCATGGCTGGCAGTGCTGGCGGCAGCCCTGGGCGCAGCCAGCATCCCCGCAGCCGAACTGCCCGAACTCAACCGCGCCTGCCAGACCGCGCTGGATGCTGGCGTGGTGGCGGATGCACGGCGCGAGTGTCAAAAGGCGGCCAGCCAGGCGGCCGAGGGCGGGCGCGCCGCACCTGCGGCCCAAGCGCAAGCCTTTGACCGCATGGGGGACCTGCAACTGGCGCTGTCACAAAGCGCTGACGCGGAGAACTGGTACCGGCGCAGCCTGACCGTGCGCGAGCGCGCCAACGGCCGCGACAGCGGCGAAGCGGCCCAATCGCTGGAGAGCATCGCCAATGCGTTGCTGCGCCAGGGAAAGCTCGACGAAGCCGAGCCGCTGTTCAACCGTTCGCTCACGATTCGCCAGAGCCGTTTCGGCGCCAGCAGCAAGGAGGTGGCGAACTCGCTGCATTCGCTGGGTCTGCTGGCCATGGCGGCGCGCAAACCGGATGCGGCCGAAGACTATTTCCGCCGGGCCCTGGTGATCCGCGAGAAGGTATTGCCACCGACCGACCCGCTGCTTGGGCGCACCCTGAGCAATGTCGCAGTGGCGGTGCAGGCCGGCAAGGGGGTGGAAGCCGCCGAACCGCTCTACCGCCAGGCCCTTGTGCTGCAGGAAGTGGCGATGGGCCCGGACGACGTGTCGCTGCTCGACACCATCGACAGTCTGGCGCGGGTGGCCGTGGCGCGCGGTCGGGCCCAGGAGGCAGAGGTGCTATGGCGCCGCGCCATGGGCATCCGCGAACTCAAGCTGGGGGCCGAACACCCTTCGGTGGCCATGGTTCAGAACGAACTGGGCCTGCTGTTTGTCAATGCCCGGGCCAATGCCGCGGCGGAGGAAATGTTCCGCAAAGCCCTGGCGATCCGGCAAAAGGCCTTTGGCATCAATGACCTGCAGGTGGCCGAGGTCAGCAACAACCTGGGGGCGCTGCTGTACACCCAGGGCAAGATTCCCGAGTCGCTGCCGCTGCTGCAGCATTCGGCGTCGGTGACCTATGTTGCGCTAGGCGCCGAGAACCCGATCACCAAGGCGCGCTGGAACAACCTGCAGCGCGTCATGTCGAACCTCACTCTGGGCCGCTGAACTCAGGTGCGGGACCGCCCCCCTGGCGGCACAGATTCCGACAGCTCGTCCACCAACGGTGGCGGCGGCAGCGGTGAAGCCAGCACCTTGTCAACGCGCTTGCCGTCCAGGTCCACCACCTCGAACAGCCAGCCCGCAGCCTCGATCCGCTCGCCCGTGGCCGGCAGATTGCCGGACACCGCCATCAGCAGCCCGGCGACGGTGTTGTAGCGGCCCTTGTCTTCTTCTGGCAGTTCGGCAATATCCAGCCGGGCCTTGAGTTCACCCACAGGCATCAGCCCATCCAGCAGCCAGGTGCCGTCGCCACGCGGTGTGGCCCAGGCTTCGGCCTTGGCTACCGGTTGCAACTCGCCCGTGATGGCTTCGAGCAGGTCGCCGCGGGTCATCAAGCCCTGCACCACGCCGTACTCATCCACCACCAGCACCATGCGTCCGGCCTGGGCCCGGAACTGCTCCAGCAGTTCCAGCCCGGTCAGGGGTCTCGGGCACGAACACGGCGGGCTGGACCTGCGACGCAATCTCGCCTTCATGCGCCAGCCCGAGCTGCAGCAGCCGCGCCACACTCATGATGCCCATCACGTCATCCAGCGAGCCGCGGCACACCGGATACCAGGAGTGGGCGGCGCGCTCGCCGTCGGCGGCAACCCGCGCCAGGCACTGCGCCACGGAATGGCTGGCATCGAGCCAGGTCACGTCGGTACGCGGCACCATCAACGAGGTCAGCGGCCGATCATCGAGCTGGAACACGTTCTGCACCATCTGGTGTTCGTGGTGCTCGATCACGCCGGCGTCACGCCCCTCCTCCAGGCTGGCGGCAATCTCCTCCTCGGTCACCGGCCGGGTACCCGTGGTGTCGATACGCAAGAGCATCAACATCCCCTGGGTGGTCGCCGAGAGCAGCCGTACAAAAGGCTTGGCTACCATGGCCACCCACAGCATGGGCCGCGAAACCCAGCGCGCCACGGTTTCCGGGTACAGCTGGCCAATGCGCTTTGGCACCAGCTCGCCGAAGATGATGGTGGTGAAAGTGATCAGGGTCACCACGATCGCCGTGGCGGCTATCGCCGAAGCCTTGGCGGATGCGCCAAAACTCTGCAGCCACAGCGCCACGCCCTCGCTGAACGCGGCCTCGCCGACGATGCCGTTGAGCACGCCGATCGAGGTGATGCCAACCTGGATCGTGGAGAGAAACTGGTTCGGGTTGTCCAGCAGCGTCAGCGCTGCTTGAGCGCCCTTGTCGCCACTTTCGGCCATCGCCTGCAGTCGCACCTTGCGGCTCGCGGCAAGCGCCAGCTCCGACATGGCAAACACGGCGTTGACCAGGGTCAACAGCACGATCAGCAAAAAATTCACGAGCTGCCAGCGAGAATGAACACCATGGCAATGTACCTGATTGGTGATGTGCAGGGCTGCAACGCGGCGCTCGGCCGGCTGCTGGATGCGGTGGCCTTTTCACCCAGCCGCGACCATGTGGTGCTGCTGGGCGACCTGGTCAACCGCGGCCCGGATTCGCTCGGCGTGCTGCAGCGGGCGATGGGCTTTGGCGCCTCCGCCACCTGTCTGCTGGGCAACCACGACCTGCACCTGCTGGCCGCATCCCACGGCGTGCGCAAACCGCACCGCAACGACACCTTCCAGGACGTGCTGGACAGCCCGGACCGGCCGGCCCTGCTGGACTGGCTGCGCCAGCAGCCCCTGGCGCAGCTGCTGCACAACGCCGGCGAAGTCCTGCTGCTGGTGCATGCCGGCGTGTTGCCGCAGTGGACGGCGGCGCGCACCGTGGAGCTGGCGGGCGAGGTTGAGACCGTGTTGCGGTCGGCCGAGTGGCCGGCATTCCTGCAGCAGATGTATGGCAATGAGCCGGCGCAGTGGAGCGACAGCCTGACCGGCATGGAACGCCTGCGCTGCATTACCAACGCATTGACGCGCTTGCGCTTTTGTACGGCCACGGGGGCGATGGAGTTCGCGGCCACCGCCAATGCCGCAGCGGCGCCGGCGGGCTACATGCCGTGGTTCGAGGTGCCGGGGCGGCAAACGGCCAATTGCACCGTGGCTTTCGGTCACTGGTCCACTCTGGGCTCGCTACAGCGCAGCGACGTGCTGGCGCTGGACAGCGGGTGTGTCTGGGGTGGTTGCCTGACGGCACTGCGGCTGGGTACGGTGGCCACGGCGGGACATCAGCGCGTTGAGGTGCAGTGCCCCCAGGAGCAGCGGCCCTGAGCGCGGTTGTTGCACCCTCGCTCCATTGGATAGAGGGAGTGAACAGCCAGCCCCCGCCGAAAAGGCAGCAGGCTCAGGCAGTCTCGGTGGACTTGAACAAGGCTGCGACCTTGCGCTTGGTCTTGATGTTGGCTGAAATGCCGCGCGGCGCGGCGCGGGCACTGGCCTCCCAGGAAGGTACGGACTCAGCCGGCACGGCAGGCGCTTCGTAGGGCTGGTCAAAGAACGGATCACGCGGGGCACTGCGGCCACGCTGCGGCTCGCGCCGCGGCGGCCGCTCATCACGCCGGAGCGCCGCTTCGCGCGGCGCCGCCGTGGGC
Organism: Rhodoferax sp.; assembly: GCA_031372035.1. Taxonomy (GTDB): domain Bacteria; phylum Pseudomonadota; class Gammaproteobacteria; order Burkholderiales; family Burkholderiaceae_C; genus CAISIP01. Next base: position 10,251 of record JANMKM010000302.1, read on the forward strand.
AGCGCCGGCACGTCGTCGTCGATGCCCTGGGCCTGGTACATGCGCCGGCCGTCATTGATGCGGCCCTGGCGCCGGATGTTGGGCGCGTCTTCCTCGAACTCAATGGGCTCGAGTTCGAGCTTGGACTTGAGCAGCTTTTCCAGGTCGGCCACCAGCCGCGCGTCGGACTTGGAAACAAAGCTCACGGCCAGGCCGGAAGCCCCGGCACGGCCGGTGCGCCCGATGCGATGGATGTAGTCCTCGGCATTGAACGGAATGTCGAAATTGAAGACCGCCGGCACGTCCTTGATGTCGAGTCCGCGCGCTGCCACATCGGTACAGACCAGCAGATCCACCTCGCCCTTCTTGAAAGCGTCCAGCGCCTTGAGCCGCTCGTCCTGGCTCTTGTCACCATGCAGGGCGGTGGTATTGAGGCCTTCGCGCTCCAGGCTACGGGCCAGCCGGGCGCAGCCCAGCTTGCTGTTGACAAAGACAAAGGCCTGCTTCAGCCCGCGCTGGCGCAGCACCTGGTGCAGGGCATGGCGCTTGTCTTCGTCGGCCACGCTGTAAAAATGCTGCTCCACGGTGGACGCCGTGGCGTTGGGCCGGGCCACCTCGACCGTCACCGGGTCCTGCAGATAACTGTTGGCCAGACGCCGGATCTCGGGCGAGAAGGTGGCGGAGAACAGCAGTGTGGTGCGCTGCTTGGGCAGATAAGACAGGATGCGCTGCAGGTCCGGCAGGAAGCCGATGTCCAGCATGCGGTCGGCTTCGTCCAGCACCACATACTCCACCTGGTTCAGCACCGCATTCTTGGCTTCAATGTGGTCCAGCAACCGGCCTGGCGTGGCCACCAGCACCTCGACCCCACGCTTGAGTTCCAGCGTCTGCGGCTTCATGTCCATGCCACCAAACACTACAGTGCAACGCATCTGCGTGTGCTTGGCATAGGCCTTGATGGCCTGCGCCACCTGGTCTGCCAGCTCGCGCGTGGGCAGCAGCACCAGCGCGCGCACCGGGTGCCGCGCCGGCGAGGTGGAGCTCTTCTCGTGTTTGAGCAGGCGCTGCAGCAGCGGCAGGGCAAAGGCGGCGGTCTTGCCGGTGCCGGTCTGGGCGGCGCCCATCACGTCGCGGCCCTGCAGCACCACCGGAATGGCCTGGGCCTGGATCGGCGTCATCTCGGTGTAGCCAAGCTCGGCCACGGCGCGCGACAGCGGCTCGGCCAGTTGCAGTTGCGCGAAAGCCTGCGGTTGGGGTTCGGCGGTCTCAGGAATCAGGGTGTCTGTACTCATCAATGCTCGGGGCTGTGGCCGGTCCGTGTGCCATGCGGATGGGCAGGTGGTGCCCGCAAGTCGGGGCAAACCCCTATTATCCGCTATTGGGGCCGCCGCAGCATTTCGGCCTGATTCGGCCGCTGTAACAGCGGCATCAGAGGTTGCGGGCGGAAAAGGTGTCGCAGCCCTTGACCAGGCCGTTTTGCAGCCCGTTGGCAAACCAGCGCTGCCTTTGCGCGCTGGTGCCGTGGGTGAAGCTTTCGGGCACAACCGCGCCACCACCGCCCCGCTGCAGTGCATCGTCGCCAATCTTCGCGGCGGCGTTCATGGCCTCCTCCACATCCCCCTGCTCCAGCAACTGCCGGGCGTTTTGCGCATGGTGGGCCCAGACGCCGGCCAGACAGTCGGCCTGCAGTTCCAGCCGCACGCTCATGGCGTTGTTTTCAGCTTGGCTCAGGCGGCCGCGCATCTGCTCCATCTTGGCCGAAATGCCCAACAGGTTCTGCACATGGTGTCCCACCTCGTGCGCGATCACGTAGGCCTGGGCAAAGTCGCCGGGGGCACCCAGGCGGGTCTTGAGCGTCTCGTAAAAGCCCAGGTCGATGTAGACCTTCTGGTCCGCCGGGCAGTAGAACGGCCCCATCGCCGACTGGCCCTGGCCACAGGCCGTGGGCGTGGCGCCACGGAACAACACCAGGCGCGGTTGGGCGTAGCTGGCATTGCCGCGGGCAAACACGTCCTTCCAGACATCTTCGGTGTCGGCCAGGATGGTGGAGACAAATTTTGCGCCACGGTCATCCGCCGGCGGCTTGTGCGCCGGCGCCTCAGTCACCACTGGCGCGCCGCCACTGCCGTCAATCAGGCCCAGAATGGTCAGCGGGTTGATGCCAAAGATCCAGCCGCCGACCAACGCCACCACGATGGTTCCAATGCCCACCGAACGCCCGCCGAGCATGCCACCTCCGCCACCAGATCCCTGGTCGCGCCGGTCTTCCACGTTGTCCGACTCACGGTTGCCTTCCCATTTCATAATTCGCTCCGGATCGCAGGCACGCCATCGGCCCGCGCATGCATGGTACGCCGGAGCTGCTGCATTACAGTCCCGGCATGCCCACGCCCGAAAGCACTGCCGCACTGCTGCCGTATCCGGCGCTGGCGCGGGAAATCGAAGCCCTGCTGCAGGACGACGGCGTGCGGGTGCCGGAGCGCATCGTATTGCCGCTGGCTGGCGGCGCCAGTCTGTTCGTGATGCCAGCCGCCGATGCCAGGGTGGCCATCACCAAGCTGATCACCTTCACGCCAGCCAACGCTGGCCAGCGGCGGCCGACGATTCAGGGCGATGTGGTCGTCTTTGACATCGCCAGTGGCGAACGCCGCCTGCTGCTCGACGGGCCCACGGTGACGGCACGGCGCACCGCCGCCTTGTCGCTGCTGGCGGCGCGAAGGCTGGCACCGAACCCGCATGGGCCGCTGCTGATCGTCGGTGCTGGCGTGCAAGGGCGCGCCCATCTGGAAGCCTTTGCCACCGGCCTGGGTGTGACGGAGGTGGTGATCGTGTCGCGCAGCGCATCCAGCGCGCAAGCCCTGGCGCTGTACGCCAGCGTCCTGGGCCTGCAAGCCTGGGTGGCGCAGGATGCGGATGCCGAACTCGCCCGCTGCCCGCTGGTTGTGACCTGCACGCCGGCAAACGGCGTGGTGCTGCGCGGCCCCGTACGGGACGACGCCTTTGTGGCCGCAGTCGGCGCTTTCACGCCGCAGATGCTGGAGCTTGACACCGGCCTGTGCCAACGGTTTGCACAGCAGGGTTCGATCGTGCTGGATACGGCCGATGCCAGGCAAGAAGCCGGTGACTTGCTGCAAGCCGGGCTCGACACTGCAGGCCTGGCCATCTTGCAGGACCTGGTGTGCAACCGGCGTCGGGTGGACCGGATACCGGTGCTGTTCAAGAGTTGCGGCTGGGCCGGATGGGACCTGGCTGCGGCACGGCTGGCGCTCGCGGGCCAGGGACCGGTTGCCTGAGAGGCTCACAGGCTACGGGTTCTGCGCCAACAGTGTGGCCGACCGGCACTGGCTCAATGCCGCGCCCTTGCTGTAAAGGAAGCAATTGGCCAATGCCGTATTGGCTGAAATCTGCAGGCTGTCGCGCAAGTGCGCCTTCTGCACCTGGCCCTGGGCCAGGCTGCCCATGGCATAGAGCTGCGCCGCAATCACCAGCAAGGCCAGCACGCCAATGCAGCTGGCCAGGGGTGCTGCAAGCATTCTGTTCAAGAGGGTCCAAAACATGGTGGCTCCTAGGTTGCGTGGGTTCATGGTTTCCGCAGGATCAACCGCGGTGCACATGGTTCCCATGCTAGGAGCGCACTGGCTACTGGGTAATCGGCGCCCATCCAATGCACTTGTAGGACGCTGTCCCGACACCAAGCTGGCGCAGCCTGCCCGGGCCGTCCCGGCGCAGCAACGCTAGCAGAAGGATGGCTCAGGCCCGAGGCAGTGTCACGCCACGCTGGCCCTGGTACTTGCCGGCGCGGTCCTTGTAGCTGGTCTCGCAGACCTCGTCGCTCTCGAAGAACAGCACCTGGGCGCAGCCCTCGCCGGCGTAGATCTTGGCCGGCAGTGGTGTGGTATTGGAAAACTCCAGCGTCACATAGCCCTCCCACTCGGGCTCGAACGGTGTCACGTTTACGATGATGCCGCAGCGTGCATAGGTGCTCTTGCCCAGGCAGATGGTCAGCACATTACGCGGAATGCGGAAGTACTCCAGCGTGCGCGCCAGGGCAAAGCTGTTGGGCGGGATGATGCAGACCTCGTCGTTGAAGTCCACAAAGCTCTTCTCGTCAAAGTTCTTCGGGTCCACCACGGTGCTGTGGATGTTGGTGAAGACCTTGAATTCAGGGGCGCAGCGGATGTCATAGCCGTAGCTGCTGGTGCCGTAGCTGATGACCTTGCGACCATCGACCTGGCGTACCTGGCCGGGCTCGAAGGGCTCGATCATGCCGTGCTCCTGCGCCATGCGCCGTATCCAGGTGTCGCTCTTGATGCTCATAGGGGGCTTTGCGGATGGGTCGAATCGGCCGGGGGTGCGCGCCGCCTGGGGCGCGGCCGGCGAATCATAGCCGGCCACAGAACTTTACACTGCTGTCATCGCGCCGATACCCCCAGCCGTTGAAACGCAAGCGGGATGCATCCGGCACCCATGCATTGAACAGGAGACCACCACCATGCAACTGCGAACCGCAGCCCTTGCCCTTGCTCTTGCCAGCCTCGCCCTGCTGGGCGGCGCTGCCAGCGCCCAGGAACGGCATGACCGCGACGGCAAGCCGCCGCTGCATCTGGATGACCGCTACCACCATGACCGCTACTACCCGCCGCAAGGGCATGCGGTGAAGGTGCTGCCACGCGAAGCCGTCAACATTGGCTACCGCGGCGACCGCTTCTACTACCACGGCGGTGTCTGGTACCGGCCGGTCCGTGGCCGCTATGTCGTAATAGCGCCGCCCTTTGGTGTGGTTGTGCCGCTGCTGCCGCCAGCCTATGTGAGCCTGCGCATCGGTGGCGCACCCTACTACTATGCCAATGGCACGTACTACATGGCGGCACCGGGCCAGGGTTACACCGTAGTGGCCGCACCACCCGGCGCAGAGATGGCGCAGCCGGTGCAGCCGGTGCAGCCGGTGCAGCCGGTGCAGCCGGGCGACCTGCCCTATGCCGTGACCTCGCCCAGCGGCGGGCAGTCCGGCGTGTACCAGCCGCCCACCGGCGTGGTGCCCGGCGGCTTGCCCGGCGCCACGGGCATCTACCCGCGCAATGGCCAGAACACCAACCAGACCGCTGCCGACCAGCAGCAATGCAACCAGTGGGCCAACAGCCAGCTGGGTGGCGGCGGCACGGCCGAGATGTTCCAGCGCAATTTCGCCGCCTGCATGGATATGCGCGGCTACAGCCTGCGCTGAAGCGCGTTACGCCATGGGAGCGCAGTGGAAAGCCAAGGGCAAGGAACTGGCCGCCAATGCCAGGGGCAAACTGTTCGGCAGACTGGCCAAGGACATCATGGTCGCGGCCCGCAACGGTGCCGATCCGGCTTCCAATGCGCGCCTGCGCCTGGTGGTGGAGCAGGCACGTAAGGTTTCCATGCCCAAGGAAACGCTGGACAGGGCCATCAAGAAGGGCGCCGGCCTCACGGGTGAAGTGGTGCACTTTGAGCACGTGATGTACGAGGGCTTCGCGCCGCACCGGGTGCCAGTGATGGTGGAATGCCTTACCGACAACGTGAACCGCACGGCGCCCGAAATGCGGGTGCTGTTCCGCAAAGGGCAGCTGGGCACCTCCGGCTCGGTGGCGTGGGACTTCAACCATCTTGGCTTGATCGAGGCCGAGCCTGCTGCACCCGGCGCCGACGCCGAACTGGCCGCCATCGAGGCCGGCGCACAGGATTTCGAGCCAGGTGACGAAGCCGGTACGACGCTTTTCCTGACCGACGCCACCGACCTGGACCTGGTGAGCCGCGCACTGCCAGTCCAGGGCTTTCGGGTCCTGTCGGCCAAACTTGGCTACCGGCCCAAGAACCCGATCAACCCGACCAGCCTGGACGCCACTCAGCTAGAAGAAGTGGAAGTCTTCCTGGCTGCGATCGACGCGCACGACGATGTGCAGAATGTCTTTGTGGGGCTGGCCGGTTAGCGGATGAAACCGGCCGTAAGGCGCATGGATGAAGCACGGAGCGCTTGTCTTTTTATAGCGCAATCATGACCAGCCTGCCTGTAGGGCGGCAACGGTGCGCCACCGTACAGACCTGTCACCCGGAGCGCCTTAGGGTCAAGTTGCCCATGGACCCATCGGCACGCAGGGCGACCCCATGCACGGACTCTCAGCCACCCCCACTATCACGAACCTCAACAGGGCGCCCGCCCGGCTGTCCGACCCAGCGGCACCCAAAGGTGCTGTTTGATGCCGCCACTGCTCATGGCCGTCAGCGCCCTGGCCCTGGGCTGGGTCTTGCTGCCCTTCTACGGCAGTATTCTGTGGGCACTCATCATTGCGATGCTGTTCATGCCGATCTATCGGCGGCTGCTACCGCACTTGAAACAGCGCCGCAACGCCGCGGCGGGTCTTGTCATGCTGCTGGTGTTGGTGGGCGGTGTGCTTCCATTCGCGCTCGTGACTGCCTCGCTGGCCCGCGAAGCGTCGGTCATCTACCAACATATTGACTCCGGGGAATGGAGCCCGGCGCTCTACCTTCGCGGCTTGTTCGACGCGCTGCCAAGCTGGATGACCGCTCTGCTGGAGCGCGCCGGCGTGGCGGACTTCGACATCCTGCAGCGCCAGGTGGCAACCGCCCTGGCACAAGGCAGCCGCTTCATCGCCACCCAGGCCTTCAGCATCGGATTGGACACCTTTGCCTTTGTTGCCAGTCTGGGCGTGACGCTGTACCTGGCCTTCTTCCTGCTGCGCGATGGTGACGAACTGGCGCGCGTCGCAAAGTCAGCGCTGCCGATTCCGCCGCAATACAAACGAGAACTGGCAGACAAATTCATGGCTGTCGTGCAGGCCACGGTCAAGGGCAGTCTGCTCGTCGCAGCCATTCAGGGAACATTGGGCGGCGTTGCCTTCTGGTTGCTGGGCGTCAAGGGCGCACTGCTCTGGGCCGTCGTAATGGCTTTTCTGTCCCTGCTGCCGATGATCGGCGCCGGTCTGTCTGGCTGCCGGTCGCAGCCTTTTTCCTGATGACCGGGGCCATCTGGCAAGGCATGGCTCTGATCGCCTACGGCATTCTCGTCATCGGCCTGGTCGACAACCTGCTGCGTCCGATCCTGGAGGGCAAGGACGCTCGCATGCCGGACTATGTGGTGATGATCACGACGCTGGGCGGTATGGCGGCGTTCGGCATCAACGGTTTCATCATCGGCCCGACGATTGCGGCCATGTTCATGGCCGTCTGGCATTTGTCGATTGCCGCTTCGCTGCGAAATGAGGGTTCGTGAGCAAGAATTCGCCGCCTGCGGAGACCTCGACAACGGGTCGGATGGTTCGACCGCGGCCAGCCATGCACAGGGTCGGCTGGGCACGCTGGTTGCCCGGGATTCAGACCTTGCGGCATTACGAGATCGGCTGGTTGCGCCACGACCTGGTAGCCGGCCTGGTCTTGACAACGGTCCTGGTGCCCGTAGGCATTGCCTACGCTGTCGCCGCCGGCGTGCCGGCCATCTGCGGGCTGTACGCGACCATCTTTGGACTGCTGGCCTACGCGCTGTTCGGGCCAAGCCGGGTGCTCGTCCTGGGCCCGGACTCGTCCCTGGTGGCGTTGATACTGGGCGTGGTGGTGCCGCTGGCAGACGGTGATGCGCAACGTGCTGTCGCGCTGGCCGGGATGATAGCGCTGGTGTCCGGAATGCTGTGTGTGCTGGCCGGCACTGCCCGCCTGGGCTTTGTCACGGAACTGCTGTCCAAGCCGATCCGCTATGGCTACCTGAACGGTATTGCCTTGACGGTGCTGGTGAGTCAGTTGCCGACGCTGTTCGGGTTCTCGGCCGGCGGTGGGCACCTGCCCAGCACGAGCCAGGCCTTCGTCGAAGACTTGCTGACCGGCAGTACGAATGGAGTCGCCCTGGCTCTTGGTTCTGGAACACTGGGGGTGATCTTGTTGCTCAGACGCATCCAGCGCCTGCCGGGTGTCTTGCTGGCCATCATCGGCGCGACCCTGGTCGTTACCATGCTTGACCTGTCCACCCGCGCTGGTGTCCCGTTGCTAGGGGCCTTGCCGCAGGGGCTGCCTGCCATCTCGCTGCCGATGCTCCGGTCGAGCGACATAGTGCCGGTGCTGCTCGGCGGTTTGGCGGTTGCGCTGGTGTCGTTTGCCGACACCAGCGTGCTGTCACGCACCTATGCAGCACGTTTGGGTGGCGCTTCAGATCCGAACCAGGAGATGGTGGCGTTGGGGATGGCCAACCTGGCAGCGGGACTGTTTCAGGGCATCCCCATCAGCGCGAGCGCCTCGCGCACGCCCGTGGCCGAGGCTGCGGGTGCACAGACGCAAGTGGCGGGCGTGGTCGGCGCCCTGGCCGTGGCGAGCCTGTTGATATGGGCGCCAAACCTTCTTGCCAGCTTGCCCAATGCCGCAATGGCGGCGGTAGTGATCGCTTCCGCCCTGGCGCTGTTCGAAATCACCGACTTGCGCCGCATCTACCGTATCCAGCGATGGGAATTCTGGCTGTCCGTCAGCTGCACAGTGGGTGTGGTGGTGCTCGGCGCCATACCTGGCATCGGACTGGCGATCGTGATCGCCGTGATCGAGTTTCTGTGGGATGGCTGGCGGCCACACTCGGCGGTGCTCGGCCGGGTGGATGGCGTCAAGGGGTACCACGACATCACCCGGTATCCGGCTGCCCGCATGGTGCCAGGGCTGGTGCTGTTCCGATGGGATGCACCCCTGTTCTTCGCCAACGCGGAGTTGTTCCGGGATCGGGTGCAGGGCGCAGTTGCCGGCTCTCCAACGCCGGTGCGCTGGCTGGTTGTCAGCGCCGAGCCGATCACCAGCGTAGATGTCACCTCCGCCGATATGCTGGACGAACTGGACGCGACCCTGCACAAGGCTGGCGTTGATCTGTGTTTTGCCGAGATGAAGGACCCGGTCAAGGACAAGCTCAAGCAATTCGGCCTGTTCTCCAGGCTCGGCGAGCAGCGATTCTTCGCCACCGTCGGCGAAGCGGTGAGCCGCTATCTCGCGTCGCAGTCGGTCTCGTGGGTGGACTGGGAGGACCGCAAGCAATGATGCAGACCAAGCCCAGGGCTTGCCGTTGCACCACCTGGCCGAGGCTGCGAGTTGAGCCGGCGTTTCCTGTGTCAGGCCCGATAGATGAACGTACGGGCCCACGATCTGAACAATGACCGGACGCGTGGCCCGGGTGCACAAAGGCGCAATGGCGCAATGGCGCAATGGCGCTGACAATTCTACTGACGCAAAAGATAGAAGAACAGCAAAAACAGGTCGGCCATCACCAGATAGAACACCCATCGCATGCGCCGACTCAGCTCCGACACCACGGCGTCATGCAAGGCTTCGTCCCTGGCGCGCAACACAAACCCGAGCGTCGGGAACAAGGGCTTGTGGTAGGCGTCCATGTCATCGGTCGTATTCTCGTACCACGGATCCGGGCGATATGAATCGTCGAAGCTCTTCAGTTCGAAGTACACATCGAAGTGCCGGTCCCGCAGCCTTGCTTCCAGGCTGCTGGCCAGCCACCACCAGTTGACCAGCAGCGCCAACGGCACGGCAATTAGAAGGGCCAGGGTAAACGGCATGGTGGCGAACCAGAAATGGCTGCTCGGCGGTCAACTGCTCAGGCGCATTGCTTGCAGGGAAGTGGTAGGGCGTGTAGGACTTGAACCTACGACCAAAGGATTATGAGTCGAACCGTTCAAAAAGCCACCATTGCAAATCAACGACTTACACCATTTCGAACTGCCGTAACCCCATGATTTTCATAGGTTTCAAGCCGTAGGTGTAGCCTATATGTAGCCTAGAAAAAATTGCGCAAAATCGTTAAAAGTAGTCCTCTATTCTGCCAGCAGAGGCCTACTTTTAGACCACAAATTCATGAAGTGTCACGCTATGCCATCCCGCTAGAACTGGCTTTCCGGCGGTGAAACAAAGAAGTTGAAATTTCAGCGGATGAAAAGTGTTCAAGGCCTGGCGCAGTCCATAAGCCTCGGTGACTCGCCTGGCTCAGACAGTCTTTAGTTTTGCGGTTAAAGCAGACTTCATGGTCTTGCGCCGTTGGCGAAGTGCCTGCACCTTTGCAAGATATCTAGCGTCGATTTGACTGAAAGCAGTCACCTTGCCAATGAGGCTATCAAAAGCTTTCAAGCGATCTGCCTCGTCTATGCCACCCAGTGCGTTCAATGCTTCCCACACTTCAAGCTCACGGCTTGGAATTACCTTCAAGTCTGGTCCAGAGATAGTCACCCCAGTGACGACCTTTTTTTCATCTGCTGTAAACACAAAATCTTTGTGGTACTCGAAACCGTGCCGGTGAACGATTTGCATAGCACCCCACAGAAAATTGGGTGTGGCTTTTATTCCTGACCAAGTGAGATCATCCACATAGCATGAGTCACGCAGCTCATGGGCAACTGCATGCTGATGGAGCTCATCAAACATTGGCTTTGCAGAAAAGAATGCGAGAAGCTGGCTGAGGCAACTGCCTGTTGGCAAGTGACCATCAACAGTGCAAAGCTTTCGCAGCAAGCCAGCTACATCAGGACTGCATTTAAGCCCTTCGTGGAAGAAACGGTAAACACGACCACCATCAATCGATGGGTAGAACTTCTTAATGTCCAGCTTCACCAGTGGAACGGCACCTTGATGGACTTTGGCATTCGTGATGTACGAATGCTCCTTGCGACCTGAATGAAGGTAATCGGGCTTTTGAATGCGCACCAAGCAAGTGAACAATTTGCGGTGGACTTTTTCCAGCGAAGCTTTTGGTGCCTGAATAGGCCGCTCCTTATCACCTTGCTTGATGGTGAACTTCACATAGTTATCAGTTCTGTCTGCAAGCCGTTGCAGAGCAGCCGGTGAAAAACCAAGAAATCCAGCTAGCTTTTTTCGCGATGGCATCAACCATAAAGGGCTCTGGTTGATTGGGTAAGACTTCTCTGACTTTTTCACTAAGGTTTGTCCACGTCTTGCTTGGTGGCAATCCAATCCAGCATCTTCAAAACTTTGCCAGCAACAGACGCTCGTACCTTTTCGTAGTTGCCTTGGTCAACCTGCTCAGCGAAGAACATCAAGGATGACACTGGAATGTTGAAGACTTGTGAGTAGCGTTCAAGAAGATCCAGGGTGACCTTCTTCTTCTCGCCCTTTTCAATTTCGCTCAGATACGATTTTGAAATACCGAGCTTGTCCGCCAAATTGGTTTGCGACATGTCGTGAAAGACTCGCATCAACCTGAGGGCGTCGTTCTGCATGACTTTCCCAATCTACTAAATAAAAAGACCAAAGGTCATCCTTGAATTTCTGCCAGATCTTCCAAAGCACATAGGCGGTCCTACCGACCCAAACCATGGCCCTGAATACCTTAGGGCTGCACAAACAAGCCCGCATCAACTTCAACAATGCCTGCCAGCGGCTAGTACGTTTGCGTTCTTCAATCATTTCGATACCTCTCTTGCAACACCCCGCGGCGCGGGGCTTCCGTCAATCACAAGAAAAGATGGGTGAACACTGGCAGTTTTAACTTTGGGCCCATTAAAACGAACTGACATAGACAGTTCGTTCCGTCACAGCTACGCTAAGCAAGTTCCTTTTGACCAACACATCAAGACCGAATCGAGACGACACGACCGCGACGGGCAAGGCAAAGGGAAATCGACCTCTGCTGCAAACATTAGAAACCTTGCGGTTCCCACGAGCTACGTTTCCGCAACTCCGTTCCTGACGACACACCCTTTAGTACAACGCAGGCAAAGTGTAGCAGGAAATTTTTATTGTGCCGACTTTGTTCGCTTACAGCGAACTTTAATTGGCGGAAATCAGTCTATTTCAGTCGTGCGAATACCTGGAAATACAGTTTCGGCACATCCATTCTCAATCGTCATAAATTCCACCAGTCATGTCTGTTCGCTGGTGACACCAGCTACATTCGGCTTGGATGCCAGCATCTTCGTAGAGATCAGGCACGCCATCTTTGAAGCCAGGCTGCAGGGATGGCAAAAGCTTCGGGTCTGGTGGGCTGAAGTCTGGCATTTAGGTGGGCAATCATGCTAGGTGATCATGGATTTTCGTTTTCCATTCACTCATCAACAACAAATCACACGAAAGGGTGGTTCTGTCGTCAAATACAAGCTCAAGCTCGCCTGCCTTCTGGGCTTTATCAATACTGAAATTCTTGTTGATGGCTGTCAGTAGCTTTTGCTTGTATAAAGTGTCAAGGTTTCCATCTAACTGGTCGCCCTTGGTTTCGAGCACAACAATTTTCTTGCCATTGACTGCAAAGATGAAATCGGGATAGACCTTACTCTTTCTCCACCCTTGCACATAGTATTGACCTGACTTAGCTACATTGCGGTGCCACCAAATCAACGCTTGGTGCTCGTCCAGATAGCACGCAAAATCCTCTTCATCATTGTTGTAGTCAGGCTTGTAGGAGGGTGCAAACAGGCTCTTTTCAACGACATCACCTGTTTTGCGGGTCAGCTTGGGGGCGTTCTCTGCGAGCTCAGTCCACATATGTTCTGGCATCTGCCAGTTGTGAGCATCGGCCCTCAACCTGAACTGGATATTTTGCAATGCAACCTTATCAAAGAAAATTTGTTCTGCGATAGCTTCCCTTTGCTTTATCAGATCCTTGCGCATTTCCTCCAAGATAAAACTTGAAAGTTGCCCTATCTTGGTGGAGTCAAAACCTCGTGCTGTGAGTCCAGCAATGACCT
>JANMKM010000319.1:0-7451 GCA_031372035.1 Rhodoferax sp.
ACGCTGCCACGCTCGACCTGTTGCAGGTGCTGTTGAGTGACGACCGGCAACGTGGGCATCTCATCATTGGGGCCTACCGCGACACCGAGGTCGGACCGGAGCATCCGCTGCGCCTGTGCCTGACCCGGATGCAGACACAGCAGGTTGCAATCAACTCCATCTGGCTGGACAACCTCACCGCTGTGGACGTGCAGCTGATGATCGGCGATGCCACCCGCGGCCAGGCCGATCCCGGTGCTGTCAGCGCGCTGGCCGAACTGGTGGTCGAGAAGACCGGCGGCAACCCGTTCTTTCTGCGCGAGTTCTTCACCACCCTGGCCGAGCGCGGCCAGTTGCGCTGTGACGAAGAAAGCGGCTGGTCGTGGGACATTGCGGCGATCTCGGAGCTGCGGATCACCGACAACGTGGTCGACCTGATGACCGAGCGCCTGCAAGGCCTGAGTCCAGCCGCTCAGCAGCTGATGCAGCTGGCGGCCTGCATTGGCGGCAGCTTTGACCTGCGCGACGTTGCCCGTGCCGCCGAGGTCCCGGTTGGTGTTGCGCTGGACACCCTGTGGCAGGCCATTGGGGCCCGACTGGTAGCGCCCGTGGGCCATGCCTACCGCCGCGCAGCTGCCGGCGGTGCGGCCGGTTTTGACGAACCGGTACCGCTGCGCTTCGAGCATGACCGCATCCAGCAGGCCGCCTACGCGTCCATACCGGAAGCCGAGCGCGCGGCGGCGCACGCCAAGATCGGCCGCCTGTTGCTCGGCGGGCTGGATGAGGCGCAGCGCAACGCCCAGTGCTTTGTGCTGGTCGACCACCTGAACCGTGCGGCCGCGCTGCTGGCGCTGCCGGAGCGCCGCGCATTGGTGGAGCTGAACCACGTGGCGGCAAGCCGCGCCATGGCTTCGGCCGCGCATGCGCCGGCGTTCGGGTATGCGCAGGTTGGCATCACGCTGCTGGGTGACGCCTGGGACGGTGAGGCCTATGCCGTGTTGCATGGGCTGCACCTGATGGCGGTTGAATGCGCCATGCAGATGGCCGAATACGAGCGGATGGAGGAGCTGGCTGTGGTGGTGGACCGGCGTGCGCGCAGCGTGCTGGACCAGGTGCCGGTCTGGGAGACGCGCATCCGTGGCTTCATGGCGCGCAACCGCATGGTGGACGCGGTGCAGGCCGCCGGCACGATCCTGGCGCGGATGGGCCATCCGGTGCCGCTGCAGGCCCACACCGGGCACATTCTGTGGAACCTGCTGCGCACCCGCATGGCGATAGGCTCGCGCAGCATGGAGCAACTGCCCAACCTGCCACCGATGCAGGACCCGATGCGACTGGCCGTGATGCGGGTGCTGACGGCCGCGGCCCAGCCCGCCTACTATGTTGCGCCCAAGCTGCTGCCCGTGCTGTTGCTGCGCATGGTCCGGATCTCCGTGTTGAACGGCAACTCGCCCCAGACGCCCTACGCCTGGGTGGCCTATGGCCATATCCAGAACCTGGTGTTTGGCAATGCCGCGTCGGCCCTGGCCTATGGCCGCATGGGGATGGAGCTGCATGCGCGCTACGGCGAAGCCGACCGTGCCAAGATGGCCTTCCTGTTCTACGCCTTCATCCAGCACTGGACCTCGCACACGCGCGCCACGCTGCAGCCGCTGCGCGAGGCCTATGTGGCCGGGCTGGAGGTGGGCGACTACGAATACGGTGCGGTGGCGGCACATGTGGCCTGCTGGCACCTGCTGCTGGCTGGTGCCGACCTGGAGACCACCGCGGCCGAGATGCTGGACCTGGACCGCGCCATCGTGCGGATGAATCAGGCGCGCTCCGTGCGCAACGCCGGTTTGCGCCAGCAGGTGGTGCTGAATCTGCTGGGCCGCTCCGGTGCGCCCGACGCGCTGGCCGGGCCGCACTTTGACGAGGCCAGCGAGAAGCCGGCCCTGCTGGCCGCCAGTGATCGCACTGGCCTGGCCCAGTTGCTGATGTCTCAATGCATGCTGGGCTTTCTGTTCCACAACCCGCAGGCCGCCGCCTGGGCGGATGAGCTGGAGCAGTATCTGGATGGCGTGGCTGGCATGGTGTTCCTGCCGTTGTCGCGCTTTTACCAGGCCCTGATCTATGTCCGAGTCGGGCAGCGTCGGCAGGCCAGGAAGATGCTGGCGCAGCTGCGCCGCTGGTCGGTGCATGGCGCCATGAACCAGGCCCACCGCGTGGCTTTGATCGAGGCCGAACTGGCGGACCGCGCTGGCCGAGAATTGTGGGCGCTGGAGCGCTATGACGCGGCCATTGCGCTGGCCCGCTCCGGTGGCTGGTGGATGGAGGAGGCGCTGGCCCTGGAGCTTGCCGGCGCATCACACGCGCGCCGCAGGAGGCAGCAGATGGCGGCCTACTACCTGGCCGAAGCGCGCCATGCCTGGCTGCGTGGTCGGGCGCATGCCAAGGTGGCGGACCTGGACCGTCTGCATCCAGGGCTGGTGGAGCGCGCCCTGCCGCAGGTGCAGGATGAAGTGACACACACCACCACGGACCGGCCGGTGTCGATTGACGTAGCCACGGTACTGCGCTCGGCCCGGGCCATCAGCGGCGAGATCGTGCTGACGCGCCTGCTGGAGCGGCTGATGCGGCTGGCCCTGGAAAACGCCGGAGCCGCGCGCGGTGTGCTGCTGCTGCCCACCGACGGCCAGCTGCGGGTCGAGGCTTCCGGTTCGGCGGAGGGTGGCATCGAGGTGCTGCAGTCCGTGCCAATGGCCGACACCGACCTGGTGTGTCCCGCCATCGTCAACTTTGTCGCGCGTGCGCGCGAAGCCGTGGTTCTGGCCGACGCGCGCGCGGCTGGCGCGTTCATGCATGACGCCTGGGTGGCGGCGCACCAGTCACGCTCGATCCTGTGCGCGCCCCTGGTCAGCCAGGGGCAACTGTCGGCGATCCTGTTTCTGGAGAACCCGCTGGCCGCCGACGCCTTTCCGCCGGAGCGGCTGGAGATGCTGCGCCTGCTGTCAGCCCAGGCGGCGATCGCCATTGAAAAGGCGCGGGTCTATCGCCGGCTGGAAGAAACCCTGGAGCACCAGGTGCGCCTGTCTGAAGCCCAGGCCCGTTTTGTGCCGGTGGAGTTTCTCAGCAGCCTGCGCCGCAGCACCATCCTGGATGTGGAACTGGGTGAGAACGTGCGCAAGGAAATGTCGGTGCTGTTCTCGGACATCCGGGGCTTCACACCGCTGGTCGAAGGCATGACACCGCAAGAGCACATCGGCTTCATCAACGAGTACCTGAGCTACATGGAGCCGCCGATCATCGAGAACGCCGGCTTTGTCGACAGCTACATTGGCGACGCCATCATGGCGCTGTTTGAAGGCGCTGCCGACCAGGCACTGCGCGCCGCCGTGGGCATGAGCCGCTGCCTGGAACAGCTCAATGCCCGGCGCGCCAGGGCCGGCACCCAGGCCGTGCGCATGGGCGTGGGCATTAACACCGGCGACCTGACACTCGGCACCATTGGCGGGCCGAACCGCATCAAGTGCGGCGTGATCGGCAACCCGGTCAACCTGGCAGCCCGGATCGAGGGCCTGACCAAGACCTATGGCTGCTTCCTGCTGGTGAGCCAGCACACGGTGGCACGGCTGCAGCAACCAGCCAGCTGGGCCTTGCGCGAAGTCGGGCGGGTCACGGTGCAGGGCCAGAAGGTGCCGGTGACGCTGTACGAGGTGCTGGATGCCGAGCCCTCGGCGCTGCGCACGCAAAAGCTGGATACGGCGGCGCAGTTCTCACAGGGCCTGGCCCACTACTACGCTGCTGAATTTCAGGCAGCCGCTGAAGCCTTCGCGCTCTGTGTGCAGCACTGCCCGGGCGACGTCGCCGCCGGTCGCCTGCTGGAGCAGGCCCGCACGCGGGCAGAGCAGGGGCTTGCGGCGCCGTGGGATGGTGTGGAGCACCTGGAACACAAGTAGCAAGTGCTCCTGATTCAGGAGCGCCCTGTGCTTTGTTCATGAGCCGTGCGGTCATATTGCGGCGAGTGAAAACCGGCGCAAAAGCGGCTTGCCCAGCACGGTCTGACCTCTTTGGCACGGAAAATGTGGAATGTCCAGCAGTATTTCGACATGAAACGAGGACATGTCGCAAATTGCGGCGAGAGCGTTTGACCGACCCAGGCTGTGCTGGAACGAGCCGCCAAGCCTTGAATCGCATTTGCCATGGTGCCGGGGCCTGCTCCGTGCGACAGCGCACAGAGCCCGCACCCCGATTGCGGCATCGTCGCGGCATGTCCCACAAGCTCCGTTGTTCTGCCGCGCTGTTGTGGCTGGTGCTGCTGCAAGCATGCGCCGGCCTGCCCAAGGACGTGCAACGCACGCCCTCACGCGCCTGGGACACGCCGGCCGCCACCGCCCTGGGCCGGCTAGTCCAGCCAACGCCCAGTCGTGTGGTGCGGGGTGATTCGGCGTTCCGGCTGCTGGCTGGTTCAGCCGAGGCGCTGGCATTGCGCCTCGCGCTGATCCAGGCGGCTACGCGCACGCTGGACCTGCAGTACTACGCCATCCACGTGGACCAGAGCACCGCCGAGCTGGTGGCGCAATTGCGGCTGGCGGCGCGGCGCGGGGTGCGGGTGCGCATTCTGCTGGACGACCTGAACAGCGTCGGCGCGGACGCCCAGATCATGGGCCTGTCGTTCGAGCCTGGCATCGAGATCCGCATGTTCAATCCGCTGTCCGGCTCGCGCGCCTCGTTGCTGACTCGTGGCCTGGGCTCGCTGTTTGATCTGTCGCGGGCCCAGCGGCGCATGCACAACAAGCTGTTCGTGGCCGACAACGCGCTCGCCGTGACCGGTGGGCGCAACCTGGGCGACGCCTACTTCGGCAAGGATGCCGGCAGTAATTTTGTCGATCTCGAAGTTCTGGTTGCAGGCCCGTTGGTGAGTGCGCTATCCAGCAGCTTTGACAGCTTCTGGAACGACCGCCTGGCCTTTCCGGTGGAGTCACTGATTTCGCCGGATGAACTGCGCACGCTGCGCGCCGCCCAGGCACCGCCTGTGGACGGCGCGGTTGCCGGGCGGTTGCCCGCGGGTGCTGTGGCCGCAGCCGTTGCGGCCGACCCGCTGGCCACGGCCACCACAGTGCCGCAGCCGGGTGCAGCGGTGGCGTTGCAGGCGCTGGCGGGCAGCTGGCTCTGGGCGCCGTCGGCGATGCTGGCCGACCAGCCGGCCAAGATTGCGGCGGCGGAGGAAGAGCAAGACAGCGCTGCAGCCGATCCCACCGTGGTCGACGGCCTGCTGCAACTGGTGCAGGACGCCAGGCGCGAGGTGCTGATCGTCTCGCCCTATTTTGTGCCGGGCGAACGCATGCTGGCGCTGTTTGCCACACTGCGCCAGCGCGGTGTGCGGGTGCGCGTGTTGACCAACTCGCTGGCATCCAACGATGCGCCCATGGCCCATGCCGGCTATGCCGGCTACCGCAAGCGCCTGCTGACCATCGGTGTTGAACTCTATGAGCTGCGCAGCACACAGGGCAGCCGGCTCCGCTCCCTCGGTTCGTCCACGGCCTCCACCTCCAGCCTGCATACCAAGGCGGTGGTCATTGACGGCCGCACGCTGGTGATCGGCTCCATGAACCTGGACCCGCGCTCGCACCTTCTCAACACCGAACTGGCGCTGGTGATCCGCAGCAGTGCGCTGGCGGCCCAGGCTGTGCGGCAGATCGACCCCTTGCTGCTCCCCGGCGTGTACCGGCTGGGGTTGGTGGACGGCCGGCTGCAATGGGAAGCGCCGCGCGAGCCGGAGTTTGCCCCCAGTCTGGTCGAGCCCGATACCAGCCTGGGCGTGCGTCTGTTGCTGGGACTGCTCGGGCCCCTGGCGCCGGAGGAACTGCTGTGAAGCCCTGGGTCAGGGCCTTGTTCAAGTCGCCGGGCTGGTGGGTGCTGGTGCTGGCCCTGATGTGGCTGTCGCTGGCGCCAGCGGCCGAGCTGCCGCGGTCGCTGCACGCGGCCGGGCTGTACACCCGCTATCTACAGCTCGCGCCGGAGCTGGCGCACAACCAGTTCTCCCGGCCCCTGCATCTGGACTCGACCCAGACCGACAGCCTGCTGCAGGGCGAGATCAGCGCCGTGGTGGAACACCCCTTTACCCAGGTGCAAACCGTGTTGCAGCAGCCGGCCAACTGGTGCAAGGTGCTGATGCTTCACATCAACGTCCAGTCGTGTGCTCTCCGGCGCGCAGCGGCAGGTACGCGGCTGGCGATGGGCCTGGGACAGAAGAGCCCAGGGCTGCTCAACCAGGTGTATCCGCTGGACTTTGACTACCAGATGGTGCTGTCGGGCCCGGACTACTTCGAGGTACAGCTGAGTGCCGCCCAGGGGCCGCTGGCCACGCGTGACTACCGGCTGGTGTTCCGCGCCACCCGGCTCGATGCCGCCACGACCTTCTTGCAACTGGGTTACTCCTACAGTTTCGGCTTTGCCGGCCGGTTAGCGATGCAGAGCTACCTGGCAACGGCCGGGCGCGACAAGATCGGCTTCACGCTGCTGCCCGGTGCGGCTGGTGCTGGCGCAGGGCGCTACGTGGGCGGCATGCGTGGACTGGTGGAGCGCAACGCAATGCGCTATTTCCTGGCGATAGACGCGCACCTGGACAGCTATGCCGTACCGGAGGACAAGCGCTTCGAGGCTGGCCTGGCCGCATGGTTCGACGCCACCGAGGTCTACGCCCCCCAGCTGCATGAATTGGACCGGGCCGAATATCTGGCGAAGAAGCGCGCCGAACAGCTGCGCCCGGCCGCGCCGTAGCTCCGCGCGCTGCCTACTGCCGCGCCACTTGCAGGCTGCCAGCCTGTGCGGTCCGGCGCGGCGGGGCCGGCTTGCTGCGCTTGACCACGCGTACCGGTGCCGCCTTGCCGCCGCCCCGGGCAGCGGCGGTCTTGGTGGCGGCCTTGCCCGGCAGGTACAGCACGATCTGCTGCCCGGGCTTGAAGCTGGCCGCCGCCGAAAGCTTGTTCCAGTCTGCCACCGTGGCGGGCTTGAGCTTGTAGCGCTTGGCAATGCTGGCCACGGTGTCGTTTTTGCCGGCCTTGAGCAGGGTCTGGCGCAGCACCTGCTCAGGTGCCAGCGAGATCTGGCCGGTGTCGGCCACGTGGCCGGCTACATCCAGCTCCATCTTCACGGGCCGCGGCACCAGCAGCGAGGAGCCGGCCTTGATCAGCACATTGGCCGGAATCTGGTTCACGCTGCGCAGTTCGGCCTCGGCCATGCCCACCCGCTTGGCGGCTTCGGCCGGCTTCATGGTGCCGGGCGCGATCCAGGCGGTCCACGTGGCCAGCCGGGCTCCGTCATAGGCCTGCAGGTTGGTCTGGAAGATGCTGGCGTTGTCCCAGGGCAGCAGGACCTGCGGCGTACCCGCGGCCAGGATCACGGGCCGGTTGGCAGAGGGGTTGAGCGCCTTGAAGTCTTCCAGCGCCACGTCGGCCAGCTTGGCGGCCAATGCCACATCGATGTCGCGG
>JANMKM010000320.1:0-5537 GCA_031372035.1 Rhodoferax sp.
GTGCCGTATTTCGCTTGATACCACGTCGGCCCAAGGAAGTAGCGGTGTCCCTGGCGCTGCGCAAGACTTCTGATCTTGGGCCATTCATCGACGAACTGGCGCACCTCAAGCGTGAAGGTTTGATGGTGTCCGTGACCCATATCGGGAATCAGGCGCGCAGTCAGGCCTCCATGATGTACGGGATGACCCGCTACCTTGAGGAGGCTTGCGGGTTTTCACCGGCCAAAGCGCTGGTGGAGGCCGAGCGCTCGCTCAAGATCGTGGCGCCCAACGAGTGGACCAGCCTGGGGGCCGTCACGGGCAACGCCGGTCAGGTGGCAGCCGCGCTGAAGGAGATCAAGCAGCGCATGAAGAGTCTGGCGCGGGTCATGGTGGTGTCTGAGAAACTGCTGGATGTCGGATTTGCCGTGACCAATGCGCTGCGCTTCCTTCCCTTCGCCCGAGCCAACGCCGCGGCAATCGCCGCCATCCGACCGCTCAATGGTCTGGCGCTGGGCGTGCCTACGGATGTGGCGATCGACAATCTGCTGTGGAAATATGGTCGCAGCGACCTGAAGGCGACATCACTCGACCAGTCGAACTGCGGTCTTCTGTTCATCAGCCCGGCGTTGCCGCCCGACGGTCGCGTGGTGGCCCGGCTGATTGAGGGGCTGACTGCAGTGGCGGCCGAGCACAAGCATCCGCTCTATATGACGGTCAATATCGAGACGCCGACCTCACTGGTGGCGGTGATCAACCTGTTGTTTGACCGCAGCCAGCCGGCCGAGGTGGAGCGTGCACATACCTGTGCTGCCGCCTTGCTCGCACATATTCATGCCGACGGGCTGGAGGTCTACCGGGCCCGCGCCGACATGATGGCCGATCTGGTGGCGCGTGACCCGGCCTACTGGCAGGTGGTGCGTGGACTCAAACAGCAACTCGATCCCGACAACATCATCGCGCCTGGGCGCTACAACCTGGCTTAGCGTGAGAGGAGAGTCGGCTTGAGGATCTTGATGGTCTGCATGGGAAACATATGCCGTTCGCCCATGGCCGAGATAGTGACTGCCCACATGTTAAAACAGGCGGGGCTGGGCCGCGAGTTCCAGGTCGACTCGGCTGGTACCTATGCCGGGCATGTCGGTGCACCGCCCGACCCGCGTGCGCTGGCGGCTTTGGCGCGACGTGGCTATGCGGCCGGGCGGCTCAAAGCGCGCAAGGTCAGCAACCAGGATTTCCTGCTGCATGACATGGTTCTGGCGATGGATAACTCCAACTTGAAGGAACTGCATCGCAAGTGCCCGCCGGAGCACGGCCACAAACTCAAGCTGTTCCTGGAATTCGCGCCTGAAGCGGGTGCACTGGAAGTGCCTGACCCGTACTACGGCAGCCCGGACGGGTTTGAACGGGTGTTGGACCTGTGCGAACTTGGTGGGCGCGCCCTGGTGCGCTCATTGCAACTCAAGGCCGTCTGAACCGACTGCCACGGTTGCCGTCCTGGTGACGGCAATGTGGCCTCAGGCGCCAGCGACGGGTTGTGCTGGTTTGGCCGAAGTGGCTTCCAGCAACCGGTGCCAGCCCTGCCACAGGTTCGGCACTGTCGAATAGTGGTATTCAGAGCCCTGCGGCAGCTTTTCCAGCAGGCGCGCGTGGGCTTGTGGCAGCGCGTGGTACGGCAGGTACGCCGCTACGTGGTGCAGAGCGTGGAAGCGCAAGCCCACCGGGCACAGCAGTTCAGTAAACAGTCCGCCACCGTTGATGTTGAGCGAATCCACCAACTGGCCGTTGGCGCCACGCCCCTGCGCTTGCTCCACGTACATGTGGGTGGAGCCAAGAGCCCGGATTGTATTGAGCGTAGCGATCATCACCACCAGGCCGTACCACATCAGCCAGTTCTTCCAGAAACCCGCGACGCACAGTGCCACCAGTCCCCATACAAACAGCATGCAGAATGCTTCCACCACATAGCACTCACGGCGCAGGCTTTCCTTGATGTCCGGGGCCCGGTACGGCATGCGCAGTGCCATGTGAACAAAATTGGGAATCACTTCGCGCCGCACCACTGGAATCACGGTGGACAGCGGAGTGAGGATGCCAAAGCGCACCATCAGGGCGATGGGCAGGGCCAGGTTCAAAAGAAACAGCTTGACCGATTCCACGGTGGAACGGCCCTGAAACTGTTCGTACTCACCGTCTTCTTTGGTGCCGTAGGTCTTGGAGTTGTGGTGCGCCTGGTGGATCGGCAGGTACAGCAGAAACGGGATCAGCGAAGGTACCCCGATCACCGCGTGCCAGACGATGCGAAAACCCTTCATGGCTTGCTGGTGGAACAACTCGTGGATGAATCCGAGGGCGCGGTAGAGAAACAGGCAGCCGACAACGAAGGCGAGCACCTCAATGGCCATGCTCTTGGCAAAAAATGCCACGGCAAAGAGCGTCCACCCGGCTGTCGCCGACAGCAGCAGGTCGGTGAAGTAAACCCCTGGCCGCGGATCGCGAAGGTCTTGCACGATGTCGCGCACCATGTCCATGCTCACCGGCGTCATTGTTTGCGTACTCATTCAGTTTCTCCGTTGTGGGGTCAGGTGTAGTTCCACTTGTCGCTCCGACTTGCAGAAACGTCCAGCGCCGGCCAAAGTGAAAGTGTCGCGGCCGACGCTGAGCGCGTCAAGCTCACGCTTGGTAATAGTCCCGGTACCAGGCCACGAAGCGGCCAATGCCTTCCTGCACCGAGGTGCCCGGCACAAAGCCCACCCAGTCCTGCAGCGCGTCAGTGTTGGCATAGGTCGCTGGCACGTCGCCATCCTGCAGCGGCAGCAACCGCTTCTCCGCCTTCTTGCCGAGCGCGTCTTCAATGCAAGCGATGAAGTCCAGCAGTTGCACCGGGTTGTTGTTGCCGATATTGAACACGCGATAGGGTGCATTGCTGGTGGCCGGGTCGGCCTTGAGAGCATCGTAGTCGGGGCTGGGCGTGGCTACCCGGTCGAGGACCCGAACCACGCCTTCCACGATGTCGTCCACGTAGGTGAAGTCGCGCTGCATCTTGCCGTGGTTGAAGACGTCGATCGGTCGCCCGTCCAGGATCGCCTTGGTGAACAGGAACAGCGCCATGTCCGGCCGGCCCCAGGGACCATAGACCGTGAAAAATCGCAGGCCCGTGGTCGGCAGGCCGAACAGATGGCTGTAGGTGTGGGCCATCAGTTCGTTGGCCTTCTTGGTGGCGGCGTACAGGCTGACCGGGTGGTCCACGCTGTCATGCTCGGAAAAGGGCATCTTGGTGTTGCCGCCGTATACGCTGGAACTCGAGGCGTACACCAGGTGCTGCACCTTGGTGTGGCGGCAGGCTTCCAGGATGTTGGTGAAGCCCACCAGGTTGCTGTCGATGTAGGCCAGTGGGTTCTGTAGCGAGTAGCGCACACCGGCCTGGGCCGCAAGGTGGATCACGCGGTCAAATTTCTCCCGGGCGAACAGCGCGGCCACGCCCTCGCGGTCCGCCACATCCAGCTTGACCAGACTGAACCCGGCATGCGGCGCCAGCCGCTCCAGGCGGCTGTGCTTGAGCCTGACATCGTAATAGTCGTTCAGGTTGTCTAAGCCCACCACTTCGTCGCCTCGGGCCAGCAACCGCAGGGATGTTGTCATGCCGATGAAGCCTGCCGCTCCTGTAACCAGAATTTTCATGTTTCAGACCCAGTGTTCCCCATGTGATCGGGTATCTTAGCCGTTGCGCTGCTGCCCTTTTGCCCGCGCGCCGCCTCCCAGCCCCCTGCATGCAGCAAGAATCACGTTACCGCCTCGCCGTCGCCCTGGTCTTCATCACGCCGGCGCTGTGGGGCGCCAATTACCTGGTGGCACGCAGCGCGCCTGGCGTGATCGCACCGCACATGCTGGCGCTGCTGCGCTGGTCCATGGCCTGCGCCCTGTTTGCCCTGGCAGGGCGGGCTGATCTACAGGCGAATCGCGCATTGCTGTTGCAGGACTGGCGGCGCAATGTGCTGTTGGGCGCCCTCGGCATGTGGGTTTGTGGCGCATGGGTCTATATCGGCGGACGCAGTACCACGGCTGTCAACATTGCTTTGATCTACAGCGTCTCGCCGGTGTTGATCGTGCTCGGCTCGGCGCTGTGGTTGAAGGAACGCATCCGTCGGCTGCAGGCCTGTGGCGTCGCACTGGCGCTCGTCGGCGTTGTGCATGTGGTGATCAAGGGCCGCTGGGACGCCCTGGCCCAGGTAGAGTTTGTGCCCGGCGACGCCTGGATCGTCGGCGCCACTGTGGCCTGGGCCTGTTACTCGGTGCTGTTGAAGAAGTGGGCCAGCCCCCTGGGCTCGAGTGCCCGGCTGGCGCTGATCAGCTTTTTTGGGGTTCTGGTCGTGGCGCCCTTCGCTTTGGTCGAGGCGCTGCTCAATCCGCTGCCCGCCGTAACCGCCCATGGCTTTGGCCTGGCGCTTGCGGCTGCCGTATTGCCTGGCTATGGGGCTTATCTGGCCTACTCCGTGATGCAGCGTGAACTGGGTGCTGCCCGGGTTGCCACGGTCTTGTATCTGGGCCCGATCTACGCCGCAGCGCTGGCCTGGGCTGTGCTGGGCGAGCAGTTGCACGTCTTCCATGCGGTTGGTCTGGCGTTGGTGCTGCCTGGTATCTATTTGGCGATGCGGCGCTCGGCCTGATTCGGAGGCGCTACTAAAGTGGTATTGCTCAATGTTTTGTTTATGCGCCTTGCAGCCCCAAACGCCCGCAGATTTCGAGTGTGGCAGGGCTCTGGTTCATGGTGTAGAAGTGCAGACCCGGGGCGCCGCCAGCGACCAGCCGTTCACACAGCTGGGTGATCACGTCCAGGCCGAAGGCGCGGATCGACGCGGTATCGTCCAGATAGCCTTCCATCTTCAGAGCCACCCAGCGCGGAATCTCGATGCCGTCGCGCGCCGCAAACTGCGCGATCTTGGCGTAGTTCAGGATCGGCATTATGCCGGGCACTACTGGTGCCGTCGCACCCAGACGCCGGGTCTCTTCGACAAAATGGAAATAGGCGTCCGGGTTGAAGAAGAACTGGGTGATCGACGAACTGGCGCCGGCCTGGATCTTCTGCACATAGTGCTGCAGATCGCGTGCCGCATAGCGCTGCTCCGGGTGGTATTCCGGGTAGGCCGCCACCTCGATATGCCAGTCGGCACCCTGCACCTCACGGATGAACCGCACCAGCTCGGCGGCGTAACGGAACTCGCCCGCTGTTGCAGTGCCGCTGGGCAGGTCGCCCCGCAGCGCCACCAACCGCCGGATGCCCTGCGCGCGGTAGGTGGCCAGGATCTCCGAGATGCTGTCGGCCGTGCTGCCCACACACGACAGGTGTGGCGCGGCTTCATGGCCGAGTGCCGCGATGTCGCGCACGGTGGCCAGCGTCTTGTCGCGCGTGGCGCCACCGGCGCCATAGGTCACGCTGAAGAATTCCGGCTTCACGGCCGCGAGGTCCTGCACCACGGTCTTCAGCTTTTCGCTGCCGACGGGCGTGTTGGGCGGGAAGAACTCAAAGCTGATGGGGATGGCTTGGGTCATGGTGGGTT
>JANMKM010000361.1:0-4431 GCA_031372035.1 Rhodoferax sp.
CGCCTGCTGGCGCAGGCATCGGAGCGCGAAACCCCAATGGGCCGCATACGTATCGTCAGCGTCGAAGGGCTTATCGGCTTCAAACTGCAAGGCTTCGTGAATGATGCAACGCGAACGCGCGACTTGGACGACATTCGCGCACTATTGAAAATCCACCGAGCTTCGCTCGACATGGACGAGTTGCGTGAGTACTTTGCCATGTTCAACAAACCGGAACTCTTCAATGAACTTCTCGGATGACATCGATGCACATGCTGAAACGGCGCTAAACCGTGCCGATGCAAATGCGGTGCTCGCGCGCGAAGCGGGTGTGCCTTTTCAGCCGCCGCTTGGCAACGCTTCCGGGATCGACCCCATCGCCGAGTGGTTGAGCCTGATGGAGGTTGTGCAAATGCTTTGCCCTGTGTGGCCTGTGCGTGACAGGCCCATGCACGGCAACCATTGGCGACTGTGACAGCGTCCGAACCATTTGTGCTGGTTGCCCTGGCGCCAGGACATTGACATCGAACCGATCGGCGGAACTCGCCTTCGAAGCTGTCCGAGATGATCTTGCCGGTGGCGTCTACCGAGGCCTGGCCGGACACGAACAGCAGACTGCCCACCTTCACGGCGGGGCTGAAGGGCAGGTGCGACACCGGCGTGGCGGCATCGCGCGGGTAGGAGACGTCAGGATGGTTCATGTGCGGGGGGCCGATCTCGGCCGAGCGCGTGCAGGCTATCCATCGGGTCAGGCCTGCAGGCCACCGCCCGCCACCCCGAGCGCCGTCAGGACGACGGAACCAGCGACACCCAGTCCTGGGTCTTGAACCAGTAGGTGTGGCGCTCCTTGAGCCAGGCCTGGTTTTTCACAATCCATTCGTTGAAATACTTCATGGTCGCGGTGCTGCCCTTCTTCAGGCCCATGCCCTCGAAGCCTCCTTCGAACACATCGGTATTGGGCTTGAACAGCTTGTCGGCATTCTGGATCACCTTGAAGCTTGGCAACGGTTCGCTGCCAATGAAGGCATAGGCATTGCCGTTGATCACCTCCTGGTAACCGACGCCCTGGTCGTCAAACTGCCGCAGCGTGGCCTTGGGGAAGGTCTTCTCGATGTACTGGCAGGGGGTGGAGCCGCGGCGGCATGCAAAGGTCACCTTCGTGTCGTTATAACCCTCGGGCCATTTCAGGCTGGAGGCCAGCTGCTTGTTGGCGGCTACACCCAGCCCGGAATTCGAATAGGCCTCGGTGAAGTCAATCTGCTCCTTGCGCGCCGGCGTCACCGTCATGCCGCCGATGATCACGTCGAACTTGCCGGCAATCAGCGACGGGATGATGGCATCCCATGCGGTCGGCACCAGATCGAGCTCCACCCCCAGGTCCTTGGCAAACTTGGTCGAAACATCGATCTCGAACCCGACCCATTTGCCCTGCTTGTCCCGCATCGCCCATGGCACGAAGGTGGCAAAGCCGACCTGCAGCTTGCCGCGCTTCTTGATCGCGTCAACGCCCGCGTCCTGCGCCGAGACCGGCTGGACAAACGTGACGGCCGCCGCCACCACCGCCAATACACCCATCAATCTACCTAGCAATTTCATGACAATCTCCTTCAAAAAAACTCCGGTTGCCCGGGCCTGAACCAGCGGCCGCAAAGGTCGTGCCAATTGCAAGCGTCCCATCGCGCACCAAACCTGACACTACGGCGCTCTTCCTACAGCTCCGTCTACTCCGTCGGCACCAAGCTGGGCGTTTGCCCAAGCGTGGTGCACACTCCCGCAATTTCGCTCGACAAGCACCAAGCTGCAATGCGTAATTACCCTCAACCACGGCTGACGAAAGCGCTGGCTCACGACTGCAGCGGCACGCCCCGGCGCAACCCCGCCCAGATCTCCCGGTGCGCGCCCCAATAACCGTCGCGTGGCGTTATTCGCCCAGCCACAAGCGCATTCAAGGCCGGCAGGGCATGGAACGGTACCAGCGGCGCCAAATGGTGTTCGCCATGAAAATTCATGTTCCAGGCCAGCAGCCGCCACGGCCAGGCCACGCGGGTGGTTCGGGTATTGCGCGTCGGGTCGGGCTCGGTGGGGCAACCAACGTGTTCGGTCATGCGGATGAAGCGCATGACGGGTTGCCCCAGCAGCAGCGGGACCACCCAATAGACCAGCAGCACATGTGCACCCGTCGCCACTGCAACCGCGGCGCCGCCATACAGCAGCACCAGACAGCGTGCCTCCCATACCACCTTGCCGCACTCCGCGGCGGGAATGAAACCACGCTCCTGCGCCGTCAGTACACCGGTGGCCCGGCGCACCAGCCCCCAGGCATTGCTCCACCAGTAGGGCAGTCCGGTCAGGTACCACAGGTATTCGCGCCAACCCGTCGGCATCGGGATCAGCTCGGAATCCAGCCCCACCAGGTTGGTATTGGTATGGTGATCGGTATGTTCGTATTTGAAATGCACCTCGGGCACCAGAATGAGGGCACCACACACCCAGGCCACCCAGCTGTTGGCCCGTTCCGAACGAAATGCGGTGCCATGCGCGCACTCGTGCTGGGCGGCAAACAAGTGCGCCCACACGATGCCCATCAAGAACATGGCCGGCCAGACCAGCCAACTGCCACGTGCCATCGATACCACCAGCCCGGCGGCCAGCAACGTCACCACCAGGCCAATCAACTGGCGCGCAGCCTGGCCATTGGAACGCGCCATCAGCGGACGCAGCGCGGCGCGTGGTACCAGCGTCATGAAGGGCCCGGCAGCGGCAACCATGTTCAGGCCACTGCACCTGGCTGGGCGACCGACTCGGCACCGGCCGCCGTTCGCATGACGCCAGGCTTCAATGCGGATGGCAGGCCATTGGCGGTTTGCAGCCAGCCTTCGACGTAGCCGGCGAGCGAACGGTCAACGATGACGCGCCGGCATAGGGGCAGGTCCTGCGGGCGCTCGATCACTGCGGCAACACCCCACAGGTCCGTCACGGCCGCGCAGCCCGGGGCAAAACTGGCGTCCGATACATCCAGCCCTGTGCCCTGGGCCAGGACATCGGCTGCACCGGCGCCTGACAGTTCGAACCGGACCACCATGTCGGTGGTGCAACAGACGTCTGCCATCTCGAACGCGCTGAAGGCTTGCAACAGCAGGCCATGCAGCCGCTGTTCATCGGACATCGGCGACGAGATGACAAAGCGGTGCGGCCCCAGCCAGTCCACCTGCACCGCGCCGTCCGACAACGCCGACGTGTTGGCGCGCGCAGGCAGCCGCAACCCGGCGGCGCCGAGGGCCGCCGTGAGCGCTGTCGGCTGACCGGCGGCCTCGAAACGGGCACAGGGCTCGAGGGTGCGCAGCGTCAACTGGTAACGCCCGGTTGACGTGGGGTTCATGATTTCACGCGCTTTCTGTCGGCATCGTAGAACACCGGCGCTGCAACCACCATGGGAATCACCCGTCCGTAAACCCGCGCATGCACGGTTTCTCCCATCCGGACACGGCCATTGCGCAGCAATCCAAGCGCGATGCTGCGTTGCAGGGCCACGCTGTGCACACTGGCGCTGACAAAACCCTCCTGATCAGTCTTGGCTCCTCCTGGTGTGATGGGCGCGCCATCGGGCAAGACCAGCGCCGGGTCTGCCGGCAGAAACCCGACCAGTTCCGCACGTTGCGGCTCCATCGAGCGCCGCAAATCCATCGACCGTTTTCCGATGAAGTCCGGCTTCGTGCGCGACACCATGCCGCCCATGCCGAGGTCGATCACATCGGATGTGCCATCGACCTCGTGGCCGGTGGAGATATACCCGGCCTCGACCCGCAGGATGTGGCTGGTTTCGGACCCGACCGGGGCAATGCCGTACCGGGCGCCCACTTCCATAATCCGCTCCCACATGGCGACGGCATGGCGCGGCGCGGTATTGATCTCGAAGCTCAGCTCACCGGTCCAGCTGACGCGAAAGACGCGCACCGGCACTGCGCCTATATGGCCTTCGCGCATCGCCATGAAGGGCAGCGCCGCGCCGGAGACGTCGAAATCGGGCTCCAGCGCCTGCAGCAGTTCACGCGCTTTCGGCCCGCAGATGGTTGCGTTGGCCCAGGCCGACGTGACCGGTATCACCGACACGGCCAGGTCTGGCCGATGCACATGGAGCACGGTCTCGATGTGCTGGTGCACGCGCTCGGCCGCGCCCGTGGACGAATGCAGCAGCCAGTGTGATGCGTCGAGCCGGAAGGTGACGCCGTCGTCCAGCAGGAGTCCGTCGTCGCTGAGCATCACGCCATAACGGCCGCGGCCGGGCTGCAGCGTGGCAAAGTCGTTGACGTACAGCAGATCGAGCAGCGCCGGCACCCCAGGGCCCTTGAGCAGGAATTTGCCCAGCGGCGTTCCGTCATAGACCCCGACGGCGTGGCGCACCGCCAGCGCGGCGCGTTCCGCCGCGGCCTGCCAGGATTCGCCGGCCTGGGC
>JANMKM010000388.1:0-8735 GCA_031372035.1 Rhodoferax sp.
GTGCGGGTCAGTCGCGGAGAAGGCGTAGTCGGTGCGGTCCCCGCGGGCCGAGCCCGGTGTGCCAGCGGGCAGGAACCACTTGCGGCCGCCACCCATCAGCACGGTCAGCCCGGTGAGACCGCGGTCGTCCAGGTACTGGTCGACGATGCCGGTGCCGGCGCCGCGGCTGCTGGTGTGCACCGCGTTGCCGGCGGGCGTGGCATCGAACACGTCGGCGGTGGTTACCAGGCCCAGCGCCTTGCCCTGGGTGCGGTGCAGGTACTCGCTGAAGTACTCGACCCGCGGGTTGTCGAAAACGTCGGTGGTGTCGTCGGGGAACACGCCTTCCTCGTTGTTGTTGTTCTTGTTGCCCGAGACATAGGCCGTCATGCCCGGTGCCGAGTCGGTGACCATGGAGTTGAGCGAAGCGGTCTTGACCACACCCGTGACCGGAAAGCTGTCCATGGCCAGCGGTGATATCACCTTGCCCTGGGCATAGCCGCCAGCCACGATGCGGGCTGCAGTGCGCTGCGCTGCGCCCAGGCCGTCGCCCAGCATGATGATGACGTTCTTCACTTTCTGACCACCGGCTACCAGTGGCACCACTTCAAAGTTGCCCTTGGCGCTGATGCTTTGCCCGTCACTCTGCGTGGCCGTGACACTGAAGCTGTGCAGGCCAGGCTGCATCACGCTGATGGCACGCAGGGTCGCAATGCTGGCGTTTTTCGGCACGCCGGCCAGGCAGCCCTGCTCGCAGCTGCGCAGGGCCACTGCGGGCGCCAGGTTCTTGCCGTCGATTGCAAAGCGCGCCTGGGTGATGCTTTGGGCCGGATCGTCGGGGCGCAAGGTGGCCTGCAGGTCAAAGCGCTGGCCCGGCAGGAACCGCGCAATCACCGGCGCTGCGTTGCCGCTGGCGAACAGTTCACTGGGCGGCGTGAGGCGACTCACGGTTGGCACGGCCAGGGCGGCGGGTGCGGCCAGGCCCAGGCACAGCGAGACGGTGGCACGGGCCTTCAGAGTCATTGAAGCTGGGGGTGTCCAGGTTTTCATGTGTGTGCTTGTCGGAGGATTGGGGTGCATCAGGCAAGTGGCAAGTCGCTGGCAGTGCGGTTATCGGTTTACGGACCACGGGCGCCACCGTGCAAATAGCCGGTCAGGACTGCGGCGTTCATGCTGAGTACCGCCTGTGGACCCAGTTGCAGGCGGACCCAGGAAACCCGGCCGTCCTGTTCTTCGTGTCTGCCCACGCCCAGCACGCCTTGGACCGCGACCAACCCGCGTACGTGTGGTACGTTCCAGTGCTGTTGGGTCGCGTCCAGATGCACGATGACTGTGGCCGGCGGCAGGTCATCGGCCTGGCCATCGGCATGCTCGCTCATCTGCACCGGGCGCGGCGTCAGAAGGAAGCGTCCAGGCGTCGGCTCCTCTTGCTGGACCATGTAGCCCACCAACCGCACCTGCTGGCCGGCAGCGGTGCGCAACGCGTCGCTGAGTTCCAGCCCGGCCGGGCCGACCGGCGTACGGAAGAAGTCACGAAAGCGCAGCTCGGTCACACCGCGCATTGCCAGATTACCGGGCGCTTGCGATTGGGCGGTTCCCAGCCACAGCGCGGTGGTTGTAGCCAGCAGCAGGCGCAAGGGTGTGGTCAGGGCGCTGGAACGCATACGCTGCAGCAGCTGTCGGATGCCAGGGTTCATGGAGCCTTCAAGGTGGCGCAGGAACTGCGACAGGCGTGAGACTAGGTGTCGGTCATGACACGCTTATGACACCGTGTGTTGACGGCATTCAAGATGCAGTCTTGGTCCTGACACTAAACCGTCACACCAACCCATTACCGTCAAGCCACACGACCGGCGGCGGTCACATGAATGGATGGATCTATGCGTGCGGTGAAAGAAGCCCGAAAGTTGATCGAACAAGACCCGCGTCGGGTGTCGTCAAAGATTCTCGCCCGCCTGGTGCTGGCGCTGGAGTCGGATGCCTTGTTTCCGGTCTCGGACCTGTACGCCCTGGATCGGCAGCGGTTCGAGCTGGCATTGCAAATCCTGGCCGAGTGGCGGCTGGACCGCTACTACGCCGGCAAGGCGCGCCTGTTTGACCTGTCCTACCAGGTGGCGGCACAGCTGGCGGAGAGCCCAGAGGCACCTGCTACGCTACAGGAAAAGTAGCGTTCCGCGCCAGTCCTATGCGCCTTGTGGCGCAATTCTGGCCCCTGTCAGCTGCTCCTGGGCGCTCACCAGGGCCGGCACGTACTTCTTGCCGTGGCCCAGGGCTGACGCCATCGCCAGGCTCTGGTGCACGGCCTCTCCCACCAGGGATGGCACGTTCACCATCTCGGCCAGGTGGGTGTAGTAGCGCAGGTCCTTGCGGGCGTTGTCCAGCTCGAACTTCAGGCCGGTGAAGTCGCCCTGCAGGGTCTTGGCCATGGCCTGGAACAGGCCGGAGTTGACGGCACCCATGGAGACCACGTTGACCAGCTGCTGCACATCCACACCAGCCTTGGCACCGACCGCAAAGGCCTCGGCGCTGGCGGTGCAGATGGCCTGCGCCACAAAGTTGTTCAGCAGCTTGATGATGTGGCCGGCACCGGGCGCGCCCACATGAAAGATGTTTTCGCAATAGTTGGCCAGGATCGGGCGGATGGTGGCAAACACTTCGGGCGTGGCGCCCACCATGGTGTTGAGCCGGCCCAGCTCGGCCTCCACTGGCGTGCGTGCCAGTGGCGCATCCACCAAGGTCACGCCTTGGGCTGCGCACAAAGCCGCGAGCCGCTGGGTGGATTCCGGCTCGCTGGTGGAGCAGTCGATCACCACCAGCCCCGCCTTGGCACCGGAAAGTACACCGGCGTTGCCGGTCAACGCGGCTTCCACCTGCGGTGAACCGGTGACGCAAAGCATCACCACATCACAGGCCCCCAGCGCAGAGAAGCCGGGGGCTTCCCGGGCGCCAGCGGCCAGCAGATCAGCCACGGGCTCGCGCTTGCGGTGCACCGTGAGCGATACCGGGTAGCCCTTGGCCAAAAGGTTTTTCACGATGCCGTGGCCCATGAGGCCGGACGCGCCGATGAATCCGATGTGTTGCATGTGGTGACTCCCAATGGCCTGGAAATCAATCATCATACCTTTGCACGAACTCCAGGAACTGTGCCGCAGGCAGGGGCCGGCTGATGTGATAGCCCTGGGCCTCATTGCAGCCCCGCCCCTGCAGAAACTCCAGTTGTCCCGCCGTCTCCACGCCTTCAGCGATGGTCAGCATGTCCAGGCTGTTGGCCAGGCTGATGATGGCGCTGACGATGGCGCGGTCGTTGGGGTCGTCGGTGAGGTCGCGCACGAACGACTGGTCAATCTTGAGCTTGTGGGCGCGGAAGCGCTTGAGGTAGCTCAGCGACGAATAGCCGGTGCCGAAATCGTCTATCGACATGCGCACGCCGCGTTGGTGCAGGCGGTCCATCACGGCCACCGCAGCCACCGGGTCCAGCATGGCGGCACCTTCGGTCAGCTCCAGCTCCAGGTACTGCGCCGGCAGGCCGACCTGATCCAGCATGCGGCCCACCATCTGAGACAGGTCGGGGTGCCGGAACTGCACTGCGGACAGGTTCACGGACAGAGTGATGGGTGCCATGCCGCCGTCGATCCAGGCCTTGAGCTGGCTGCAGCCGGTGTGCAGCACCCATTCGCCGATCGGCAGGATCAGGCCGCTGCTCTCGGCCACAGGTATGAATTCGGCCGGCGACACCGCGCCGAACTCCGGATGCTGCCAGCGCAGCAGGGCCTCGGCACCGATGATGCGGCCGCTGGCCAGCGCCACCTGCGGCTGGTAGTGCAGGCTCAGCTGCTCGCGCTCCAGGGCCCGGCGCAATGCGTTCTCCAGCTGCAGGTTGCGGTCGGACCGGGCATGCATCTCGGCCGTGTAGAAGCGGAAAGCGTTGCGGCCGTCATGCTTGGCCTGGTACATGGCGGCGTCGGCGCATTTGCACAAGGCGTCAAAGTCGGCGCCATCGGCCGGGAACATGGCGATGCCCAGAGAGGGCGTCACCGTCAGCTCATGGCTCTCGATCTGGAACGGCTGGCCCACGCAGCGCAGCAACTTCTCCGCCAAGTGGGCTGCGCCCGCAGCATCGGTGGTGGGCAGCACCAGCACGAACTCGTCACCGCCCAGCCGCGAAACCGTGTCCGGGTCGCGCACGGTTTCGCGCAAGCGGTGCGACAGCGCCACCAGCAGCGCGTCGCCAACGCGGTGCCCGAGCGAATCGTTGACCTTCTTGAAGTGGTCCAGGTCGAGGAACATCACGGCCAGCGGCTCACTGCTGCGCTGCGCCAGGCTCAACGCCTGGGAGCAGCGGTCACGCAGCAGGATCCGGTTGGGCAGGCCGGTGAGGGCGTCGAAATGCGCCATCCGCTGGATCCGTATCTCGGCCTCCAGTTGTTCCTGCATCCGCAGCTTCAGCTCCCGTACGGTGCTGCTGAGCTGCTCGGTGCGCTCGCGCACCCGCCGCTCCAGATCGATCTGGATCCGGATCAGCGCATCCTGGGCCTGGCGCCTCGCCGTGATGTCCATGGTGATCCAGATCGAGCCCTCCGCCAGGTTGCTGGAGTCGATGGCCTTGCTGCGCACCTCGCAGTACAGGGGCGAGCCGTCCTTGCGCCGCAGCAGCATGTCGCCGGCAAAGGTGCGACCGGCGGCCAGCGGCTCGTAGCAGTCACGCCCGGCCTGCAACCAGTCCTCCTCGCTCAGGTACCACTGGCGCGAGGAGCTGCCCTGCAATTCGCCCGGCCCGTAACCGAACAAGGCCTCGAAAGCGCGGTTGCAGCGCGTCACCTGGCGGTCTTTCAGGTAGACGATGCCGACCATCGCGTTGTCGAAGATCAGCTGCTGTTCGGTCACCACGGTCTTGAGCGCGCTCTCGGACGCCTTGCGTTCCGAGATGTCGTCAATGATCCAGACAGCGCCGCTGGTGGTGTTGTGTGGGTCGATCAGCTTGCCCGAGGCGCTGACCCAGAACAGCTGGCCGTTGCGCCGGCGCATCTGGAACTCTTCGCGGAAATGCAGACCCGTGGCCATCACCGGGTAGGCCGCGCGGCCGAAGGCCTTGAAGGTGGCCTCGTCCTGGTGCAGCGCGATGCTGCTCAGCCCTACCATCTGGAGCGGGTTGTCATAGCCAAACATCTCGGCAAAAGTCTGGTTGCAGCGCACGATCACACGGGCCTGGAAGATGCCGATGCCAACGCCGGCGTGCTCAAAGATGACCGCCTGTTCGAGCAGTGCCTGCTGCAGCGGGTCGGTTGCAGCGTTGGTGGCTGTTGCCGGGCCCGGGTCGCGGTCGTCGCTGCTCATTGCAGCCGCGCCTGCGGGAAGCACCGGGCGGCGCGGGAAGGGTGCGGGTGGTGCTGCATGGCGAGTGTGGCGCCATCGTAACGGCTGCACCGATGTCATACAACTGCAATGTCGTTGACACGAACGCGTCACTGCACAACGACAGACTCCGCACATGTCCTCGGGAGAAGCCATGGAACAGCTGCAGCAACATCACCCAGTGTCTGCCAACACCACGCAGGAGCCACAGCGGCCCGGCACAGGCGCGGCGCCGCCAGCCACTGCCGCAGCGCCAACGCTGGGCGCGTTCTGGGCCCGGCACCTTGACGAAGTGCGCGAAGCCCAGCGCCTGCGCTTTTCGGTCTTTGCTGGTGAAATGGGCGCCTGCCTGCAGACGAGCGCCAGTGCCGCACAACCGGGCCACGACATCGACCATTTCGACGACTACTGCGAGCATTTGCTGGTGCGTGACCTGGCAAGCCAGCGGGTGGTAGGCACGTACCGCGTGCTCACGCCCGTGCAGGCCCGGCGCTGTGGCGGCATCTATACCGAAACCGAATTTGACATCTCGCGGCTGGACAGCCAGCGTGATGCGATGGTGGAACTGGGGCGCAGTTGCGTGCATGCCGACTACCGCCATGGAGGCGTCATCATGACCCTGGGCGCGGCCCTGTTTGCCTTCATGGTGGGCAACCGCTTTGACAGCATGATCGGCTGCGCCAGTGTGCCGATGCTGCACCAGGGCGTGGTCAGCGGCGATGCAGCTGTGAGCATCTGGCGGCAGCTGCGCGCAAGCCATCTGGCTGCGCCTGAGGTGCAGGTCACACCGCGGCGGCCGCTGCCACTCGAACCCTGCGACCCCGGTCTGGTGGTGGAGCCGCCGCCGATGATCAAGGGCTATCTGCGCCTGGGTGCCAGGGTGCTCGGGCCACCGGCCTGGGACCCCCTGTTCAACACCGCCGATCTACCCATCATGGCGCGCATTGCAGACCTGCCACCGCGCTACCGCAAGCACTTTCTGGGGGCCTGATGCGTGCCGCCCTCGACGCCTTCGGCCCCATGCTGCGCGCCGGCTTCGGCGCTCAGGGCGGTGGTGACGATGAGTCCGAAGCAAAGCGCTACCGCAGCATCTTCATCTCGGACCTGCACCTGGGCACGCCCGGCTGTCAGGCCGCGGCGCTGCTGGACTTTCTCAAGTCTCATCCCAGCGACCACCTCTACCTGGTGGGCGACATCATCGACGGCTGGCAGCTGCGCCGGCGCTGGTACTGGCCGCAGGCCCACAACAACGTGCTGCAAAAGCTGCTGCGCCGGGCTCGCAAAGGCTGCCGCGTGGTCTACGTGCCGGGCAACCACGACGAGTTCGCGCGGGCCTTCACCGGGCACCATTTCGGCGGTATCGAGGTGGTGGCTGAAGCCGTGCACCGGACCGCCGACGGGCGTGATCTGTGGATCATCCATGGCGACCATTTCGATGGCGTGATCCAGTGCGCCAAGTGGCTGGCGCATGTAGGTGACCATTTGTACGAGTTCACACTGCGGCTGAACCGGCACCTCAATACGCTGCGCGGCCGCATCGGGCTGCCGTACTGGTCGCTCTCGGCTTACCTCAAGCACCGGGTCAAGCAGGCCTTGAGCTATGTGACGGACTTCGAGCAGGCCGTGGCACGAGAAGCGCGGCGCCGTGGTTACCAGGGCGTGGTTTGCGGTCACATCCACCGGGCCCAGATGCGGGAGATCGAGGGCACGCTCTATTGCAACGACGGTGACTGGGTGGAGAGCTGCACGGCGCTGGTGGAACATTACGATGGCTCGCTGGAGCTGGTGCAGTGGCTGCCGGCGCCCGAGAGCAGCGGCCAGGGTCACGTTGCCCTGGTAGCGAACGCATGAAGATCGCCCTGATCACCGACGCCTGGCGGCCCCAGGTCAATGGCGTGGTAACCACATTGCTGGAACTGGTGCGGGAGACTCGGGCTGCCGGACATCAGGTGGAGGTCATCCATCCAGGTTTGTTCAAGACCCGGCCGTGCCCAGGCTACGCCGGGATCGACCTGGCCCTGCGGCCTGCAGCCTCGCTGCGCAGGCAACTCGATGCCCTTGCACCGCAGGCCATCCATATTGCCACCGAAGGCCCATTGGGCTGGGCTGCAAGGTCCTATTGCCTGAAGCGCGGCCTGCGCTTCACCACAGCCTTTCACACCAAGTTCCCGGAGATCCTCAAGGCCGCATGCGGCGTGCCGCTGACCTGGGGCTATGCACTGTTCCGGCACTTCCACAAGCCGTCCTCCGGCGTGCTGGTGCCGACGCAGGGCGTGCTGCGAATGCTGCAGCAACGCGGCTTTGGCAATCTGCGGGCCTGGACCCATGGTGTGGACATGTCGCTGTTCCAGTATCGCGACCTGGCCCAGGTTTATGCGCCCCTGGGCATACTGGCGCGGCCCGTGTCGCTGTTCGTAGGCCGCATTTCCTACGAAAAGAATGTCGAGGCGTTCCTGCAACTAGACACGCCTGGCACCAAGGTGGTCTGCGGCGTAGGCCCGCTGGCTGAACAGCTGAAGCAACGCTATCCGCAGGTGCGCTGGCTGGGCCTGATGGCACGGGAACAGCTGGCACAGGTGTACGCCGCCGCCGACGTGTTCGTGCTGCCCAGCCGCAACGAGACTTTCGGCCTGGTACTGCTGGAAGCCATGGCTTGCGGCACGCCCGTGGCAGCCTACCCTGTGGACGGGCCGCTAGAGGTGCTGGGTGACGCCGACGGCCAGGTGCACGGCGGCGCCTTGAACGAGCAACTGCTCAGCGCCTGGTTTGGCGCCCTGGCCGTGCCACGGCATGCGGCGCGGCAGCGCGCCATGCAATTTGGCTGGGACCGGGCCACAGAGCTGTTCATCCGGCATCTGGTGCCGGTGCGTCCGGCTGCGACAGCCGACGCATTGACACCGGACAAGGCCTTTGTCACATCACTGACATCAAATGCTTCAACAATGCGTCATTGAAATGTCACAAAACACCTGATGTCGCCCGCACGCACTGAAACCAAGACTCTGGCCGCGCCCGTGCCGCTGCTGGACCGTGACCACAGCATCCTTGCCTTCAACGAGCGGGTGCTGGACTGGGCGCGGCGCAGCGACGTGCCCCTGCTGGAGCGCCTGCGCTACCTGTGCATCGTCTCCAGCAACCTGGACGAGTTCTTTGAAGTGCGGGCAGAGCCGCACCTCGCGGCGCAAAAGGGCGGCGACTACAAGGGGCCGTTGTCGGCGGCCTCGTTCGAACTGCTGGCCGAGGCCGCCCACCGGCTGGTGGCGCAGCAGTACGCGCTGTACAACGACGCGCTGATGCCGGCCTTCGAGAAGTGCGGCATCAAAGTGATTTCGCACGGCGAGCGCAATGTGGCGCAACGGCGTTGGGTCAGGCAGTATTTCGAACGTGAGGTTCGGCCGCTGCTG
>JANMKM010000411.1:0-3742 GCA_031372035.1 Rhodoferax sp.
TCTCGCGGTTGGCCACACTCAAGCGAATGCGGTCGCCATTGCGCACGTGCGCCAGCGGCCCGCCCACGGCTGATTCGGGCGTGACGTGCAACACGATGGTTCCGTAACCTGTGCCGCTCATGCGGCCGTCAGAGATGCGCACCATGTCCTTCACGCCGGCGCGTGCCAGCTTCAGGGGTATGGGCAGGTAGCCGGCCTCGGGCATGCCGGGCGCGCCCTTGGGGCCGATGCTCTTCAGCACCAGCACGTCGTCCGCGGTCACGTCCAGATCCGGGCTGTCGATGCGGTTCGCCAGGTCCGCCGCGTTCTCGAACACCACGGCCCGGCCTTCATGCTCCATCAGCTTCGGGTCGGCGGCCGACTGCTTGATGATGGCGCCGCCCGGTGCCAGGTTGCCGCCCAGCACCGCGATGCCGCCTTGCGGGTAGATCGGGTTGTTCATGGGCCGCACCACGTCCTGCGCAAAGCCGGGGCCTGCGGCCTCCAGCTCCTCGCCCAGGGTGCGGCCGGTGACGGTGAGTGCGTCCAGCCGCAGCAGGGGTTTGAGCGCGCGCAGCAGGGTGGCCATGCCGCCGGCCTTGTGAAAGTCTTCCATGTAGTGCTGGCCCGAAGGCTTGAGGTCCAGCAGCACCGGCGTGTCGCGGCCCATGCGGTCCAGCGCCTGCAGGTCCACTTCCAGCCCCACCCGCCCGGCAATGGCCGCCAGGTGCACGATGCCGTTAGTGCTGCCGCCGATGGAGAGCAGCACCCGCATGGCGTTCTCGAAGGCGGCGGCAGTGAGCACCTTGTCGATGGTCAGGCCATCGAGCGCCATCTGCACGGCGCGCGCGCCGGTGGCCTCGGCCACGCGGATGCGGTCGGCGGTCACGGCCGGGGGCGAGGCGCCGCCGGGCACCGTCATGCCCAGCGCCTCGGCAATGCAGGCCATGGTGCTGGCCGTGCCCATGACCGAGCAGGTGCCGACGCTGGCCACCAGCTGGTTGTTTACGTCGTCCTTCTCGGCGGCGTCAATCTCGCCGGCGCGGAACTTGCCCCAGTAGCGCCGGCAGTCGGTGCAGGCGCCCACGCGTTCGCTGCGGTGCGAGCCGGTGAGCATGGAGCCGGTGATCAGCATGATGGACGGAATGTTGGCCGAGGCCGCACCCATCAGCTGTGCCGGCACGGTCTTGTCGCAGCCGCCGATCAGCACCACCGCGTCCATGGGCTGCGCGCGGATCATCTCCTCGGTGTCCATGGCCATCAGGTTGCGCAGGTACATGCTGGTGGGCGCGGCAAAGCTCTCGTGCACCGAGATGGTGGGAAAGTCCATGGGCAGGCCGCCGGCCAGCATCACGCCGCGTTTCACGGCCTCTATCAGCTGTGGCGCGTTGCCGTGGCAGGGGTTGTAGGCGCTGCCGGTGTTGGCAATGCCGATCACCGGGCGGTCAAGCGCGGCGTCGGTATATCCCGCGCCCTTGATGAAGGCCTTGCGCAGAAACAGCGAGAAGCCGGCGTCGCCGTAGCTGGTCAGGCCCTTCTTCATGCCGCTGGCAGGCGGCGGGGCATCGTTGTCAGGTGTCTGGGCCATGTTTTTCTCGGTTCTTCAGAGGGAAATATGCCGCAAAAGCGCATGGATACAGCACGGAGCACTACGGAATGTGTAGCGCTGCGGCTGCCGCATGCAGCCTGCAAGCAGCCTATTCGTCGGCCTTGATGTTGGCTTCCTTGATCAGTTTTTCCCAGCGCGCCACTTCCTGCGCCAGCCGCTCGGCCGCCTTGGCCGGCGTGGTGGGCGCAGCGGCGTAAACGCCTTGCTTGAGCAGCTGCTCTTTCACGTCCGGGTTCTCGATCATCTTCGCCATGGCGGCGTTGAGCTGGTTGATGATGGCTGCCGGTGTGCCGGCCGGGGCCAGCACACCGAAGGTGGAGCTGATCTCCATCGCCGGCAGGCCGGACTCAGCGGTGGTGGGCACGTCCGGCAGCATGGATATGCGGGCCGACGTGGTGACGGCCAGGGCGCGCAGCTGGCCGGCCTTGATGAAGCCCTGGGCCGCAGGCACCGTCTCCACCATCATGTTCACCTGGCCGCCCACCAGGTCGGTCATGGCCGGGCCGCTGCCCTTGTACGGCACGTGCACCATCTTGATGCCGGCCTCGCGCCGCAATATCTCCGCTGCCAGCCGCTGCGGTGCGCCGGCGCCGGAGGACGCAAAGTTCAGCACGTCGGGGTTCGCCTTGCCATAGCTGATGAGCTCCTGAAACGTCTTCACCGGCACCTTGGGGTTCACCACCACCACCAGCGGCACCGAGCCGACGATCATGATGGGGGCGAAGTCCTTGATGATGTCGTAGCGCAGCTTGCCCTTCTCCAGCGTGGCAATGGTGGCGTGCGAAGTCACGGCCCCCATCAGCAGGGTGTAGCCGTCGGGCGCCGCGTGGGCCGCGGCCTCGGCGCCGATGTTGCCACCGGCTCCGCCCCGGTTGTCCACCACCACCTGCTGGCCCAGTGCATCGCCAAGACGCTGCGCCACCACCCGGCCAATGATGTCAGTAGCGCCGCCCGGCGGGTACGGCACGATCAGCTTGATGGGTTTGTCCGGGTAGGCAGCCAGCGCCAGGCTGGTGCCCAGTGCCGCCGTCAGCGCCAGCGCGGCGTGCAGGATAGTGCGGCGCAGGGCGCCGGGTTTGTGTTGGGGCATCTTGTCTCCTGTGACTGCTTTGCGCCCATTGTGCTGCATGGCTTCACCCTCACCCCAGCCCTCTCCCGCAGCGGGAGAGGGGGTGGCTGCAGACTCCCTCGCCCCCGTACTCGGGGGAGAGGGTTGGGGTGAGGGGCGCCGCAGCAGGCCCAAAACGTCGGCTACATCAGCACAGGGATATCTTCAACGCTTGAGAATTCGCGATCGTGGGTTACCAGCGCGTAAACCTTGAGGTCCAGCGCGGTGGCCAGCTGGATGGCGTCTGGCAGGCGCAGCCGATAGCGCTGGCGTAGGCGCGCAGCTTCCACCGCGATCGCCGCAGTCAGTGGATGCACCTGGTGCTCCAGCAATGCGGCTTCCAATTGCCGGGCCAGCACGTCGCGCCCATGCATGTAGGGCCCACTCAACACTTCAGCCAAGGTGATGGTGGTGAGCGCGATGCCAACGCGGCCAGAGGCAGCGGCTTCAAACAGGCCGGCAAATCGGGGAGCGAACTGCTTGTTGTCTTCCAGGTGGTAGATCAGGGGTGCTGTGTCCACGAGCAACAGCGCTCCCTCCGGCACCGCGGCCCAATCCAATGGTGCTGGGCCGGCGGCCTTGGCTGGAGAGGACCGCTTGGTCGCCCGCTGTGGCTTTACCGTTGCCATTCGTCGCGCAGTGCATGCACGTGGCCGGCGGGGTTTTTGCCCCATAGGCCGGCCGCGCAACCCTTCAAGGCCATCAGCGCCATTGGCAAACGGGAGTTGGTCTTGGTCGCGGCTATCGGACCCAGCGCCGCGTAGGGTTGGCCGTGTTTGGTGATAACGGTCGTCACGCCTCGGTTTGCAGCCGCCGCCAGTTCAGGCAGCCGCCGGCGCGTGACTTCGATGCCGAGTTGTGCCATCGTATTGCTCCAGTTGAGAATGTATGTACAGACTGTACAGATTGTCGCATGCCGAGGCATTGGCAAGCAAATAGGCTCCACCCTCACCCCAGCCCTTTCCCGCAGGCGGGAGAGGGGGCGCACCGGCTCTTTCTCCCCCGCACGCCGGAGGAGGTGTCTGCAGACTCCCTGGCCCCCGCAC
>JANMKM010000532.1:0-3752 GCA_031372035.1 Rhodoferax sp.
GGGGAGAGGGCTGGGGTGAGGGGGCAGCCTAAACCAGCGGGCGCTGCGGTGGGCGCCCGTCGCCATACAGGTCCGCCAGGCGGGCGAGCGCCCGTACGTCGCGCATGTACAGGCGGCCGTCGAGCACCTGGTGCAGGCCGCGCTTTTCCAGCCGGCGCAGCGTCTTGTTGGTGTGCACCAGAGACAGGCCCAGACCGTCGGCGATGTGTTGCTGGGTCAAGGGAAAGGGCACACCGTTGGCACCAGCATCGCTTTGCAGTGCGGCGGCACGCTTGAACAGCAGGATCAGCAGCATGGCGATGCGCTCCTCCGCGCTGCGCCGGCCAACAGACAGCAGGGTGTCGTCCACCATGGACTCCTCATGCGCTGTCAGCCAGGTGATGTTGAAGCCCATGGTGGGTGACTGCCGGTGCAGCTCCCAGAGCGCGTCGCGCTGAAAGACACAGAACACCGCGTCGGTCAGTGTCTGCACGCCATGCGCCGCCGCGTCCCCCATCTTTTGCTGCACACCAATGAAGTCGCCGGCCAACAAAAAACTCAGGATCTGTCGCCGGCCGTCGCTCAGGGTCTTGAAGCGAAAGGCCCAGCCCTGCAGCAGGGTGTAGAGCGGCGCGTCGGTCTGGCCTTCGTGGATCAGCGTCTCGCCTGCGGCAAGCTGCGACTCACGCCGCTTCAGTGACTGCACCAGCGACTGCTCCGCGTCGCTGTGCGGCAGGAACAGTGGCAGGGTTCGCAGGGGGCATTGGCTGCAGGCCGTGTCGGTCATGAATGAGCCCAGTGTTGTTAAAGAAATACGGCGGATGTCGCGTACGTCTTTTGACACATTGGCTGTGCGATGTCAAACATACATTGCGTCCATCCCCCGGGCGGTGTCAATCCGCCGGGTACTGATCACCAACCCGATGGAACGAGGACTCCGAAATGTGCCAGACAACCAGCATGTATGCCGTGACAGGGCGGCCCGCGTCGACAACGCCGACGCCTCCCCCCGCACGCACGGTGCCTGGTATGGAGCCGCGGCTGCCGGAGCAGGACTGGGACTGCCTGATGGCTGCCGTGGTGGAGCGGCTGCGCCGGGCGGCAGATGATCAGCAGCATGTGTCGCAGTCCGACCTGGAACAGGTGGCGCGCTTGCAGGCGGTGGTGCTCGAATGCGTCGATACGCTGGCGTTGCTGCACAAGCAATGTGCCGCCAGTGTTCGCAATCGCACAGATACGCCCGCAGCATCGGCCTAAGCTGCCAACTCTCTGCCAGGGCGCCATGCGCCGTGGCAGTCAGTCCACGGTTGCTGCCATGTTGGTGTCGGCCCCGGGCTACCAACAAGGAATTTCCATGAAACTTTTGATCCCCACCCTGTCGCTGTTCGCTGCCCTGTGCCTGAGCGCCTGCGACAAACCCACGGTCGTGAATGTGCCGGCCACTCCGGTGGCCGTACCTGGGCCTGCCGGTCCGACCGGCGCCACGGGTGATACCGGCGCGACCGGCAATACCGGGGCCACTGGCAATACCGGAAATACCGGCTATACCGGTGGGACCGGCGCTACAGGAGCTACAGGTGCCACGGGTGACACCGGCAATACCGGCGCGCGCGGCCGACCCGGCGACGGCACCACCATCGTTGTGATGCCCGCCGCATCGTCGCCGAGCCGCTGAGATTCCCAGTCCACACCCAACCGGAGACCGTCATGCTAGGAACCATTGTGCTGGTGTTGCTGATCCTGATGCTGATCGGCGCCATTCCCAGTTGGCCGCACAGCCGCAGTTGGGGTTACGGCCCCAGCGGTGGCCTGGCGCTGATCGTGGTGGTGATCATCGTGCTGCTGCTCACCGGACGGATGTAGTTCCACCGTGAGCCACGGCAAGAGCCCGGTGGCGCTGCGGGCGCGCCGGGTGGTGCTGTCGGCGCTCGCCTTCTTGTGCAGCGCCTGTGGTGATATGGCACAGTTGCCGGTTTCGGCCGGTACCGGTGCCCAGCCACAGTTGCCGCCGCCAGTGAGCAGCCTGGTCCCAACGGTGCATATTGCGCCAGCTGTGGGCTGGCAGGATGGTGGCGTGCCCAACAGCGCCGCCGGCACCCGTGTTGGCGCCTTTGCGCGCGATCTGGACCATCCGCGATGGTTGTATGTACTGCCCAACGGCGACGTGCTGGTGGCGGAGTCCAACGCCCCGCCCAAGCCGGACGATGCCCGCGGCATCAAGGGCTGGATCATGGGCCTGGTGATGCAGCGCGCCGGCGCGGCTACGCCGAGCGCCAACCGCATCACCTTGCTGCGCGACAGCGATGGTGACGGT
Organism: Rhodoferax sp.; assembly: GCA_031372035.1. Classification (GTDB taxonomy): domain Bacteria; phylum Pseudomonadota; class Gammaproteobacteria; order Burkholderiales; family Burkholderiaceae_C; genus CAISIP01. The sequence continues at coordinate 2,294 of JANMKM010000532.1, forward strand.
GTGGCCGACCTGCGCAGCGTGCTGCTGCAGGGCCTGAACTCACCCTTTGGCATGGCGCTGGTGGGCAACAACCTGTTCGTGGCCAACACCGACGCTGTCTGGCGCTTCCCCTACACCACGGGCGACACCCGCATCAGCGCCGCGGGCGTGAAGCTGCTGGACCTGCCGGCAGGCCCCATCAACCACCACTGGACCAAGAACCTGATCGCCTCCACGGATGGCCAACGCCTGTATGTGAGCGTGGGCTCCAACAGCAATGTGGCCGAGCGCGGCATGGCCGCGGAAGCCGGGCGGGCTGCGATCTGGGAGGTCGATGCCAGCACCGGCGCATACCGGGTGTTCGCCTCGGGCCTGCGCAATCCGAACGGCATGGCCTGGGAACCCCGCAGCGGCGCCTTGTGGACTGTGGTCAACGAGCGCGATGAGCTGGGCAGTGACCTGGTGCCCGACTACCTGACTTCAGTGCGCAATGGCGACTTCTATGGCTGGCCCTACAGCTACTTCGGCCAGCATGTGGACCAGCGGGTGCAGCCGTCTGACGCCACCCTGGTGGCGCGCGCACGCGTGCCGGACTATGCGCTGGGGCCGCACACGGCGTCACTCGGACTGGTGGCAGCGACCGGCAACAGCCTGCCGGCTGCATTCGCCGAGGGCATGTTCGTGGGCCAGCACGGCTCCTGGAACCGGCGCCCGCACAGTGGTTACAAGGTGGTGTTTGTGCCATTTGCCCAGGGTATGCCGGCCGGCCAGCCGCTGGACCTGCTGACTGGTTTTCTCAGCCCCGATGCGCAAGCCTACGGCCGACCGGTTGGCGTGGCACTGGACCGGCGCGGCGCATTGCTGGTGGCCGACGATGTGGGCAACGTGGTCTGGCGGGTCACGCCTGCACCTTGATCCTGGTCAGGAAATTCAGCTCACCCGTCACAAAATGCTGCTTCTGTGCGATACCGTACAGACAGCCGGCATTCGGCTGGGCCCAATAACCTCACTGCTGTGTGCTGCAGGCCGTTTGACCTGCCAGCCGCCGCCCATCCGTGACCGAGATCTGAAACCTGAAACCCCTTGCTGATCGCACCTCATGCGCACCGAGACTTCCACGATGGCTGAAGTGAACGCTGCCCTTTTCATCGGCGAGCCAACTTCGAGTACGGGCGCATTGCTGGACGTGGCCATCGAGGACTGGGAGCTGTTGTTCGACGCCGTGACTTCCAGGCTGCGCAGCACGGCTGCCGGTGCAGCGCTCGACGAGGGTGCCCAGGCGCAGGTGCGCGAAGTCGCGCTGCGGCTGCGCAGCGTGATGCTGGAATGCGTGGTCGCGCTAGGAGTCTGGGCGGCAGAAACTAGGGTTGTCCCTCACAACCGCAAGTGAGGGTGTTCGTTTATTGCGGATGAGCACCAGCTACGTCCCTTATCTGCCCGATCAGCAATACCTGATGCCCTGCTCGCTGCAGGAATGGTT
>JANMKM010000540.1:0-1687 GCA_031372035.1 Rhodoferax sp.
GGGCCTGTACGCCCAAGCCGCGACCCGCTGGCCGCACATGTTCGCGACCCTGTCGCCGACCTACATGGGCATCGCGCAGGCGGCCTACGATTTCACGGTGCAATACCTGCGCGCCGAAGTGCCGAACACCCCGCCGGTGAAGCGGCGCATGTACCCGACCAAGCAGATTGCCGTGGCCGAAATGAAGATCCGGTTGGAGCAGACCCGCGCCATTTTTTTGCAGAACGCCCGCGCGGCCCGGGTCGACCCGTCGCGCGAGGTGCGCTTCGGCCTGTACGCGGCGCACTACACGATCATGGAAAACGCCAACGAGATCTGCCGCCTGGCGGTGCGCACCTGTGGCGGCCAGTCGATGCTCAAGACCCTGCCGCTGGAGCGCATGTACCGCGATTCGCGCTGCGGCTCGCTGATGTTGCCCTGGACCGCCGAACTGTGTGTGGACCGGCTGGGACGTGAATGCCTGTACATGGCGGGCGAGATGGACGAGGAAGACGCGCTCTAGCCGGCGCCGCACCCGATGCTGGCGCAGAGCATTGCCCGCCAAGCGCAGTCTGCGCCGCAACGCCTGGCCCTGCGTTGCGGGTTGGAGCAGATCAGTTACATCGAGCTGGAATTGCGCGTGCAGCGTGCCCGCAACGTCCTGCATGGCGCAGGCGTGCGGCCCGGTGAACGTGTCGCCTGGCTCGGGCTGAACGATCCGGCCATGTTGGTGCTGCTGTTTGCCCTGGCGCGCATGGACGCCATATTGCTGCCGCTGAACTATCGCCTGGCCGCGGCCGAACACCGCAGCATCCTGCAACATGCCGGCGCCATGCTGCTGGTGACGGATGCGTCCCACGCACTGGCAGCGCAAGGTCTGGGCGCCAGCCTTGGCATGAGACTGATGCAGACGCTGGAATTGCAACAGCCCGCGCCGCCGTTGCCTGACCTGGTGGACTGCAGTGAGCCCGCGACGCCGCTGCTGATGGTCTGCACCTCCGGTACCACCGGCCAGCCGAAGGCCGCGGTCCACAGCCAGGCCGCACTGCTGGCCAATTGCGAGATCGCCATCGAGGCCTTTGCCATGACGCCGCAGGACCACGTGCTGAGCGTGCTGCCGCTGTTCCATGTAGGTGGCCTGTGCATCCAGACGCTGCCGGCGCTGCTGGCCGGCGCCAGCGTCACCTTGCATCCGCGCTTCGAGCCCGGCGCCTGGCTGGCCGATGTGCAGGCCCTGCGCCCGACCATGTCGCTGCTGGTACCTGCCGCCCTGCGCGCCGTAGTGCAGCACCCGCAGTGGGCCACCACCGACCTGGCTTCGCTGTGCCTGCTCGGGGCCGGCTCCTCCATCATCCCGGCGTCGCAGATCAGTGCCGTGCATGCCCGCGGCGTGCCGCTGTGCCAGGTGTATGGCGCCACCGAAACCGGGCCGGTGTCGATCTGCCTGCGGCCCGAAGAGGCCATTGACCACCCCGGCTCGGCCGGCCATGCCGCGCCGCGGGTGCAGGTGCGGCTGGTGGACGACGCCGGACAGGACGTGGCGATTGGGGCCGTGGGCGAGATCTGGCTGCAGGCGCCGAACCTGATGCGCGGCTACTGGCAGGAGGCCGCGCCAGGCGCGCTGGCCGACGGCTGGTTCCATACCGGTGACCTGGCCCGGCGCGATGCGGGTGGTTTCTACTGGGTGGTGGGCCGCAACAAGGACATG
>JANMKM010000545.1:0-13100 GCA_031372035.1 Rhodoferax sp.
GGGCCTGGTTGTGGAGGCCGTGGCGCACCATGATCGCGTCCAGGCCGTGGCCCTTGTGCTGGGGATAGAGCTTGCGTGACAGGCGCACCGTGCACAGGGTCTTGACCTTCAAGCTGACTTCGAGCCGGGCGAACTCGTTGAGCAGAAAGCCATGGTCGAAGCGCACGTTGTGTGCCACCAGCACCGCTCGGTCGAGCAATTGCAGCAGCCGCGGGGCTACTTCCGCAAAGCTCGGCGCATCGGCCACCATGGCGTCGCTGATGCCCGTGAGCGACTCAATGAATGCCGGAATCCGTGTCTGCGGATTGACCAGGCTGCTCCAGCGCTCCACTTCCTGGCCGTCGCGCACTCGCACCGCGGCAACCTCGGTGATGCGGTCATGCACCGGGTTGCCGCCGGTGGTTTCCAGATCGAGAAAGACGTAGTCGGGCAGCATCGCCGCCATTGTGCAGGAGACACCTGCGTCGATGCGTTTGTTGCCGACTACTGCCAACCCGGTGTCTTGCGCAGCACGAAAGCCTGCGTCAGCTCGCTGCCGGCCCTGCGCCAGGTACCGCGGATCTCCCGGCCACAGCTGCCTGTCACCACTGTGCCGCTCCAGACGGCGCTGATGTTGTAGCCATCGATGGACTCTTCCAGATGGAACTGGCCACCGTCCACGTCGCCGGCGAGCAGTGAGCGCCCCTCGGCACGGCTGACGCTACCGGCCACGCTCTCGCTGCGCTCGGGATGCTTTTCGAAGCGCAGGCTCACACTGCCGGCCTGGCCTTCGATGCTGGCGAGCCATTGGCCGTAGAGCTGCAGCGGGCCCACATCAGCGGCCGTCGGGCACGCTGTTGTCGCTGGTTTGTCAGAGACAATTTGGCCTGAGACCGGCTCCAGCATTGCAAGGAGCGACAAAAAAACAGCAGCAAGCCAGAGCTTCACGGGGTTCCTGCCAAGGCCTTCGCGTCGCTGCTGGCCTGGGCCTTGCGGGCAAACTCGGCCCGCAGCGCCTTGAGTTTGGCTTGCGGGTCCTCGCGCGTGGTGCGCTGGTCCAACGCCATCTCGGCAATGAAGCGGCTGGGCATGCCGGCCACCATGTCGCGGCCCTTCTTGCGCTTGCGGGTCCAGCTCACGGCCAGGCTGCGCTGGGCCCGGGTGATGCCCACGTACATCAGCCGGCGCTCCTCCTGCAGCCGTTGCACCAGGTCCTCGGTGGGCGCGGGGCGCTCGCCCTTGCCGCCAGGCACGGGTTCATCACCGGGCTTGAAGGGCAGCAGACCCTCGACCACGCCGACCAGCATGACGTGCGGCCACTCCAGACCCTTGGCCGCATGCAATGTGGACAGGGTGACGACGTCCTGGTCCTGTTCGCGCTCGCTGATCGTGGACAACAGTGACACGGTCTGAGCCACTTCCAGCAGGCTCTTGACCTCGCTGCTGGTGGAGACCCCGGCGGCGTCATCGATCTGGCCGCCGCAACGGGCCGCCATCCAGTCGCAGAACTCCAGCACGTTGGTCCAGCGGGTGGCAGCCAGTTTCTCGCTGTCCTCGCCGTCGTACAGGTGCTTCTCGTAGCCGATCTCCACCAGCCAGTCGGTCAGGAAGCTGCGTGCGGCTTCGTGGCCCTGGGTGTGGCGGGCGCGGAACTCCAGGTCGTTCACGTAGCGGCCAAATTCGTGCAGGCTGCCGACGGCGCGGCTGCTCAAGGCGGCCTGTAGCGACGGCGCGAACAGCGACTCGAACAGGCTGCGCTTGTAGCTGCCGGCAAACACACCGAGCTGCTGCAGCGTCTGGTGGCCGATGCCGCGTTTCGGGCTGGTGATGGCGCGCAGAAAGGCGGGGTCGTCATCGTTGTTGATCCACAGCCGGAACCAGGCGCACAGGTCCTTGATCTCGGAGCGGTCAAAGAAGCTGGTGCCACCCGACACCTTGTACGGGATCTGGGCCTTGCGCAGCGCCTGCTCGAACAGCCGGGCCTGGTGGTTGGCGCGGTAGAGCACGGCAAAGTCGCGGTACTCCTTGTGCTGGGAGTCGGCACGCAGGCTCTGGATCCGGGCCACGGTGCGTTCGGCCTCGTGCTCCTCGTTGTCGGCATCGACCACGCGTACCGGCTCGCCCTCGCCCAGGTCGCCCCACAGGTTCTTCGGAAACAGCTTGGGGTTCGGGCCGATCACGTTGTTGGCGGCGCGCAGGATGGCGCTGGTGGAGCGGTAGTTCTGCTCCAGCTTCACCACCTTGAGCGCGGGGTAGTCCACGGGCAGCTGGCGCAGGTTGTCCAGGGTGGCGCCACGCCAGCCATAGATCGACTGGTCGTCATCACCCACAGCGGTGAAGCGGGCCTGGGCCGGCTCGCCCACCAGGCACCTGAGCACCTGGTACTGGGTGGCGTTGGTGTCCTGGTATTCGTCCACCAGCACGTGGCCCAGCTGTGCCTGCCACTTGGCGCGGACCTCGGCGTGCTGCAGCAGTTTGAGCGGCAGGCCGATCAGGTCGTCGAAGTCCACGCTCTGGTAGGCGGCGAGGCGCTCCTCGTAACGCGCCATGATGCGGGCCGTGAGCTGTCCGGCGTCGTCCGCTGCCTGCAGCGCAGCCTGTTCCGCGTTCAGGCCCATGTTCTTCCAGCGGCTGATGGTCCACTGCCATTGGCGCGCGGTGGCGGCGTCGGTGGAGCCGCCGGCGTCCTTGAGGATGCTGGTGACGTCGTCACTGTCCAGGATGCTGAACTGGGCCTTGAGCCCCACGGCTTCGCCGTCCTGGCGCAGCATGCGCACGCCCAGGGCGTGAAAGGTGCAGATCACCACCTCTTTCGCGGCGCGGCCGATCAGGCTCTTGGCGCGCTCACGCATCACGGCGGCCGCCATGTTGGTGAAGGTGATGGCGGCAATGCGCTGTGGCTGCATGCCGGACTGGATCAGCCGTGCGATCTTGTGGGTGATGACGCGGGTCTTGCCCGAGCCGGCGCCAGCCAGCACCAGGCAGGGGCCGTGCAGGTAGTTGACGGCTTCTTGCTGGGCCAGGTTCAAGCCGGCGGCGGGAGCGGATGACATGGACGATGGGGCCTGGTGTGAACGCCGGTTGGGGCCCGCGTTTGAGAGGGAAAAGTGGCTGCGAGACTCTTGCAGCAAGCGCGGACCACTACTGAATGTGTAGCGACCCGGGGTTCAGAGGATCAGTGCCAGGCTCGCGTCCAGATGCTCTGACGGCAGCCGCTTGAAGCCCGAACGGGCGTAACGCTGCAGGCGGCCGGCGCAAAAAGCCGTGAGCACCGAGGCCGTGACCTGGGCGTCGAGCGTGGGTGTGTCGGATGTCTGGCCGGGATCAGCGTTGCGCAGACATTGCTTGAGCGCGGCCTCGAAGCGGTCAAAGAACTGGTTCATGCGTTGTTGCAGGCGCTCGTTCTCGAACACCAGGGCGTCGCCCACCATCACGCGGGCCATGCCCGGGTTCTTTTCGGCAAACTGCACCAGCATGGTCACCATACGCACGGCGTGGCGCGGCCCGGGCTCGCTGGCGTCGCGCTCCGTGATCTGGTTGACCAGGGTGAACACGGTCTGTTCGATGAACTCGATCAGGCCCTCGAACATCTGGGCCTTGCTGGCAAAGTGGCGGTACAACGCGGCCTCGCTGACATCGAGCCGGGCAGCCAATGCTGCGGTGGTGATGCGCTCGGAGCCGGGCTGCTCCAGCATGCTTGCCAGGGTCTGCAGGATCTGCACCCGGCGCTCACCCGGCTTGGGCCTTTTGCGTACCGTACTGGCCGGCGGCTCGGGCGCGGCGGGAGAAACAGGTGCAAGAATTTCGGCGTCGGGCATGGTGCAGGCAAGCGGGTAAATTCAATTCTCGCATAGCGCACCTTAGGGTTTTTTCCTAGGAATGCCCGGCAAAAACCCCTGCCGATCAGTGCGAGCGGATCATGGTGCCGTAGGCCTGCTCGGTCAGGATTTCCAGCAGCAGCACATGCGGGATGCGGCCATCCACAATGTGCACGGAGTTGACGCCGCTCTTGGCGGCGTCGAGCGCGCCGCTGATCTTGGGCAGCATGCCGCCACTGATGGTGCCGTCGGCAAACAGCTCGTCGATCTCGCGTGCTGACAGGTTGGTCAGCAACGCACCATTCTTGTCCAGCACGCCGGGGGTGTTGGTCAGCAGCATCAGCTTTTCCGCCCGCAGCACGGTGGCCAGCTTGCCGGCCACCACGTCGGCATTGATGTTGTAGCTCTCGTTGTTCTCGCCAAAGCCGATCGGGCTGATCACCGGTATGAAAGCGTCGTCCTGCAGCGCCTTGACCACGCTGGGGTCGATGCTGACGATGTCGCCCACCTGGCCAACGTCGTATTCCTTGGCCGGGTCGTCGCGGTCCATCAGCTTGAGCTTCTGGGCCCGGATCAGGCCGCCGTCACGCCCGGTCAGTCCCACGGCCTTGCCACCGGCCTGGTTGATCAGGCCCACGATGTCCTGCTGCACTTCGCCAGCCAGCACCCATTCCACCACTTCCATGGTTTCGGCGTCGGTGACGCGCATACCCTGGATGAATTCGCCCTTCTTGCCCAGTCGGTTCAGAGCGGTCTCGATCTGGGGACCACCGCCATGCACCACCACCGGGTTGATGCCCACCAGCTTGAGCAGCACCACGTCTTCGGCAAAGTCGGCCTGCAGTTCGGGGTCTGTCATGGCGTTGCCGCCGTACTTGATGACCATGGTCTTGCCATGGAACTTGCGGATGTAGGGCAGGGCCTGAGCCAGGATCTCGGCCTTGTCGCGCGGGGTGATGCTGGAGAGGTCGGTCATGGCGTCCATTGGTGGGTAGTGCGCAAATTGTGCCGCATCAGCGGCGCAACCAATTCGGCACCTTGAAGCGCACGATCATCATGTAGGCGGCAATATAGGTGGCAACGAACAGGGCACAGAACAACATCAGCACCAGCGTGTTGTTCCAGAACAGCACGGCTGGCGCCACGGACATCATGGTGAAGCCCCACAGGTAGGGCGAGGTGCGGTTGTTGCGCAACAGCATCTGGCGCGAGGCATTGTCGTGAAAGACGCTGCGCACCACGCGCCGGTAGATCAGCTGGTGGAAGTGCAGGGCGTCGGAGACTCCGGGCGAGACACCACGTGCGGTCTTGCGGTAGATCGAGAACAGGGTCTCGCCTACCGGGTAGATCAGCAGCAGCATCGGAAACCAGGGCGATACCAGGGCGTGGCGCTGCACCAGCATGACGCTGGCGACCGCGATGACCAGGCCCCACAGGTAGGCACCGCCGTCGCCAGCGAAGATCAGGCCACGCGGGTAGTTCCAGACCAGGAAGCCGGCAGTGGCGCCGGTCAGGCAGATCACGGTCGCTGCCAGCTGGCGGTCGCCGACCTGCAAGGCCACGTGCGCCAGGGCCAGGCAGATGACGGCTGCCACCGTGCCAGCCAACCCGTTGTAGCCGTCGATGATGTTGAAGGCATGGGGCAGGCCGCAGATGGCGAGAAAGGCCAGCGCGACGCCCAGCATGGGCGCCATGACCAGGGCTTGGTCCAGCAAGGGCAGGCCGGTGCGCTGCACGCTGGTGCCCAGCAATGCGCAGGCCAGCCCGGCTGAGAGGCCGGTCAGTGCCAGCCTGTAGCGCACCGCACCCCGCTGCGTCATGTCTTCATGGAAACCACCCAGCACCCCTGGCAATATGGCCATCAGCCAGGGCCAGGTCAGGTCCCAGGTGAACTGCACCCGCAGCGGGTCCCCCAGCCGGCCCAGCACCGTGGCCACGATCCAGGCGCACGCGGTGCCGGCCAGTATGGCCGCGCCGCCAATGCGGGGCACGTCGCCCAGGTGGAAGCGCTGTGGCATGTCCTGGCTGTAGCGCCGGGCATGGCCGCGGGCGCGGCGGATGACAAGAATGCCAGCCAGCAATGACACAATGAAACTGACGAGCAGCAGGGAAATCATGGCGGCAGCAGAACTTGGCCGCCATTATCGGTGCGACCCTGGGTGCCAAGTGGGCCATTTGGCGGACGCGCCTCAAGAGGCGTCGAACCCGTCACTCCGATGCGTGCCGGCTTCAGGCCGCGCGCAACAGACGCTGGTAATCGCGGTAGCTGGCGGAGTTCCACAACCGCCACAGGCTGCGCAGGTGCCACAACAGATGCCGTGCGTCGCGCCGGCTGCCACGTTGTGCGGCATGGACCACGCTGCAGGCCGCCGGCACCAGCCGCAGCCCCAGCAGTTGCAGCCGCAGGCAAATGTCCACGTCTTCGCAGTACATGAAGTAGCCATCGTCAAAGCCGCCCAGGCGCTGGAACACACCGGTGGGAAACAGCATGAAGGCAGCATTGACCCAGTCCACGCTTGCTGGTGCTGTGCTGGGTTGCCCCAGCAGCCAGCGTTGCAGCAGGGCTGCGGGGGTTGGCAGTGCGCGCGTGCTGTCCTGCAGCTGCCCCTGGGCATTGTGCTGCAGGGGATAGGCGCAGCCGGCCTGAGGCTGCGCCAGCGCCGCAAACAGGGCGGGAAAGGGGTCGGTGCTCAGGGCAATGTCCGGGTTGACCACGGCACAGGCGGCATCGGCGAATGGCAGCAGGGCCGCGTTGTGGTTGGCGCCAAAGCCCCGTGGCTGGCGGTTCTGGATGATCTGCAGCTCAAATGGCCAGTCCTGGCCCTGCACGGCAGCGGCAACTGCCGGCTCTTCGACGTTGAGCGTGAGCACCAAGCGCGTGAGTTGCCGAGCCGACAACCGGGCTAACTGGGTCAGCAGGTCGGTCACCTGCGGCCCGTGGCCGTGGCTGACAATGGACAGTACCGTTTGTAGGGGCGAGACATCTTGACGCATACGACAGGTCGACCTGGAATTGCCAGAATCAGCTGCGCGTATGGATACGCGAAACGGACGCGATCCAGTAGATTGGGATCCTTCCCAACGCGCAAGACCTGGAGAAGCTGGCGAAGTCTGCAGCCAGTTCGGACTTGCCTGCCGCGTTGCCGACAAAGCTCCCGATGCCGGCTACCCGGGCACAGTGCACGAAAAGGCGGGCGGTCAGATGCGCGCAAATGACATTGTGCAAGTGATTCAGCGCCATGACCGCATGCGCTTCAAGGTTCTATAGACGGTTTGCATGACGGACCGCCGCAGGCCTGTTTGTCGGGTCGCCCACAGCGCCCATTCGTCGTGCGCGGCAACAAAAGGAGCCTGCGCGGCTTCGCCTTCCGGTGGATTGCGCATCGTCTTTGCGAGGTTCGGCAGCAGGCCACTTTCGTGATGCCAGCTTTCATAGTGAAGGCGACCCAGCCGACCGGCATGCGCAAGGTCTTCCTTCCGCACTGACTTGCAGAAGTCCAGGAGTTCCTTCGGAAACCGCCAACTAAAGGCCCCCGGGTATCCAAGCTCGATCCCGCTCAGGATGGCCGAGAAGATATGCCTGTGCAGCGCCACCGGCACACCAGCGCCCATGGCTTCAATCAGGGTCAACCCGCCTCCATATGGAAACGATGCGACGTAAAGGTCTACCTTGTGATCAAGCAGGGCCTGCCAAACGCTCGGAACCCACGGTATGTATGTGAATCGGTCAGGTCGGATGCCTCGACGCTTCAAACCCCTTCGTATCCTGAAAATGGCCCAGTGCGACAGCTTGCCGATGTGTACATGCCTCCCACCAGTCGCTTGCAACAAGTCCGGGAGCACGTCCACATAGCTGATGAAATAGGGCGCCTCAACCTTGTTTGACCTTGCCGCAGTACAGGTTGTGAGCGCTCCGCTGGCAAGGAATTGCCAATTTGCGGGACGGCTGCCCCTGTCCTCGGCTGTCAGCGGGATGTAGGTGTTATCAATGCCCAACACGTGTCTGCAATTGAGAAATCCCATTGGGTGTGGATCGATGTGCTCCAGATGCGAAACATGAATTCCCAGACAGAAATGGTGATCGCCGTGGTGATAGAAGCTGATCGGGAAATGCATGCCAGGTTGAGCGGCGGCAATGGCCACGCTGTCCTGATGATGGTTGAAGAGGTAGACCCTGGAGGGCCGGATGGCGAGTAATCGTCGTTGAAGCCAGATCAATCGCTTTTTGTAATTGGCTCTCGGCGCGCATTCAAACGCGATGGCGACTTTTTGGAGAAGCCCATGTACAAAGAAGTCAGAGTCAGACTTGCCGTCGAGTTCCGTCGAAAGGATGATGTGGCGTCCCTCAGGTCGGGCCCTGATGAAATCGGCGACAACGCGAGCGTGTCCGCCAGATGACTGCAGCTTGGTTACCAGGTAGACATACGTGGGCTTGCCATCCGGCTCTGGTTCGCCAGCTCTGGGCGGCCCACCCATTTCCGCTAGAGTTGCTCTTCCGGCGCGTTGACAGAGGTCGTCCAGTATTCTGGATCCGAATACTTGCGACGTACACAAAGGCTCTGTGATGATGCGTTCCACGCAATGGCGGATCAAGCGCAATGCACTGTCGATGTCACCCTGGTCGATCAGCAGTGATGTTTGCGCACCCAGTTCGAGGATCGACCCATAGCTGCCGAATTTCACGATGTCGATCAAGGCCTGCCCATTTCCGCTAGATTACAGAGTGGCGACTTCTCACTGAAATTCACGCACTGCGTCTGCAACGTACAGCACTTCAGCCGGATCCAGCGCCGATGACATTGGCAGGCTCAATACTTCCTGCGCGAGAGACTCGGCAACCGGAAACTTGTGGAAATTGAATTCTGGATAGCAGGCCTGTTTGTGGGGCGGAATCGGGTAGTGGATGGTGGTGGCAATGCCGCGCTTGTCCAGGTGTGCCTTCAGGGCGTCCCTTTGGCGACTCCGGATCACAAAGAGATGCCACACGGCTTCGGCAAAGGCCGGTACCTGCGGCAGGACGATATCCGCACCGGACAGCAAGGTCAAATAGTGTTGCGCAACGGCATTGCGTTGCAGATTCCAACGGTCCAAGACGCCAAGTTTTGCCCGCAAGAAGGCGGCTTGGATCTCGTCCAATCGACTGTTGTAGCCGGGGAGGTCGTGCTGGTACTTGACCTTCGAACCGTAGTTGCGCAACCGACGAACTTTTTCAGCAATGGCGCCATCGTTGGTCATGACAGCGCCGCCATCACCTAGCGCGCCCAGGTTCTTTCCGGGATAAAAGCTGGTTGCTGCCGCGTGCCCCAGGGAGCCGGCGCGCTTTCCCTTGTAGCGAGCGCCTTGCGCCTGGGCCGCGTCTTCAATCACGATCAATCCGTGTCGTGCCGCCAACGCATTGATCGGGTCCATGTCGGCCGGCTGGCCATACAGGTGAACGGGCATGATGGCACGGGTCCGGCTGGTGATGGCGTTGCCGACGAGTGCGGGATTCATATTGTGGGTGCTGGCATCTGGCTCCACCGCAACCGGTGTTGCTCCGGCTTGTGAAACCGCCAGCCAGGTCGCAACAAAGGTGTTGGATGGAACAATGACTTCGTCTCCAGGGCCGATGCCATAGGCGCGCAATAGCAGATGCAAGGCCTCCAACCCATTGCCCACGCCAATGCAATGTTGAACCGAACAGTACTGCGCAAATTCGGCCTCAAAGGCTTCCAATTCCGGACCCATGATGAACCAGTTGGAATCCATCACCCGTCGATATCCGGCATCCAGTGAGTCGCGAATTTCTGCGTTGAGCCGACCCAGATCGAGAAAGGGCACGGACCTCATTTTTTGGCTCCTCGCACGTCGCCAATGAATGCCTGGTAATCGCGGTAATAGTCCAGTTCGTCGTAATAGTCGGATGCCAGAACCATGCACACGGCTCCTGACGAGAAATTGTCGATCTCGCGCCAGATCATGGGGCAGATATACAGCCCGTAGTAGCTGCGGTTCATGTGTACGGTTTTCTTGGCCTCTCCATCATCCAGGTGAATATCGAATGAGCCGGACATGGCAATCACCAGTTGATGCAATGCCTTGTGGGCGTGGCCACCCCGTTCGGCACCCCCGGGTACGTCGTACAGGTAGTACACGCGCTGGATCCCGAATGGAATGTGATGACCGGCCTCGACAAAGGTCAGATTCCCGCGTGGATCATTGATGCGCGGCAAATCGATGATGGTGCAGTTGGCAATATTCATGGTTTGACTCTCAATACACTTGTCTGCCGGATGCATTGCTCAGGGTTTCAAATTCGTCAACGATGGCAGTCAGTCGCGCGTCGGATGGGCGAGTTCCGGCCATCAGATAGGCGCTGATCTGATCGCGCACGTCTTCGAAGCCATATTTCTTTACCGCGTAGTCGTTGACCGAAACGGGTTGGCGTGGAACGTATTTCGAGAACGGGCGCACATTTCTGGCCAACGCGGCTCCCATGCCAACGATGGAATAGTGCCCCACCACGGAATATTGGTGCACGGAGCACCCCAATGCAAGGTTGGCTCCGCGCAGGACATGGACGATGCCGCCCATGACAACCATGGGTGTGATGACAACCTCGTCCTGGATGTCGGCGTCATGCGGCACATGTACGCTCTGCATGAGAAACACCCGGTTCCCAATCCGCGTAATGTCCCGGTAGCACGGCTTATGTATCGCGGTGTATTCCCGAATGATGTTGTCGTCACCGATCTCAATGCGGGCTGCAGAGCTGTCGTAGCGAGGATTTCGGGTATCTTGCCCAGGCGTTCCGATGGTCACATGCGGACCGATGAAGTTCCCGTTCCCGATGCTGGCAGGCCCGTAAATGACGGTGTATGGACCGATCTCGTTGTTGATTCCAAGGTCCACATTGCCCTGGATGATCGCCGTGGGGTGGATCGAGTTTGTCACGTCGTGAGTTCCAGAGAAATGGCGTCTGACAGATCACTGGCAGCCACGACATAGTCGTCGTGAATACCGGGCTTTTGGCGATTGACCGACTCGCCAAGTACGTAGACCACCTGGTTGCCGGCGGCAACTGCAATATTTTGCCAATACCAGTAGCTGGTGTCGGGAAACTTGCTGATCAGGATGACGATGCGCGTTCCAGGTGCGGCGAAGATGATATTGGCCATGGCGGCACCGGATGACCCGACGATAACTCTTGCTTGCTGGAAGACCTGGACTTGCTGCACAAATGACAATCTTTCCGGCTCTACTACGACGTATCCCTGACCCACCAGCAGGTTTTCCAATTCCGCCGCATTGGTGACTTTTCGTGCTCCGGAATTTCGCCGGATATAGATCTTCTCAGGCCAGGGTGCGTCAACGGGACCAGCCTGGTGTTGCATCGTCCGGCGGATGGCAGCGAAGGCTGCCGGGCTGAACATGCCGTGTGAATGTCCAGTGAGTCTGGTTGGTCGCCGTTCAAACGGCACGTATCCAGCTACCGATGTGAGAAACAGCTTTTGAATTTCCAAGGCGCGGCCAACCGGGACAGCAATGATCTGGCGGTCCGACCCTGTCACCAGGACCAGAGACTCCATGATATTTCGGTGCAAACCATCGTTGATGACAATGGGCACCTTCGAAAATCTGCTGTCGCCACAGAACAGGGCGATCCGCGGCAGGATTTCTGTCAACCAATGCGCGTAGTTGGGCGCACAGGCATCCACGAACGCCGCGGCCTGTGCTATCTGTTCCGGTTCTGGATCGCTCATCAACCAGCGGATGCGATCACCCACAGGATCAATCAGCGTTCTGCCATGCAGTTCCTCGCTGGTGTAGTCGCGTTCGAAGTCATACAGGTCGTGGCACAGAATGGCGCCATGTGTGTGGATCAAGTTGGTGCCACCAAACACGGTGGCATTGGCGTATTCGGTGACATAGATGTCCGGGAAGACGTAGCTCGCATGTGGTGATACGAGAAATGCCTGATTTGTCACCGGGAAAGCCCTGGGTGCAGGTGTTTCAACTTGTGTCTTGGGCGCCAAATTGACTGTAGCGCTCGCACCTTTGGTTGAGGATTCCAGCTGACGCACCAGGGCATGCCAACGTCGCGATTTGGCATTGGTGAGACGTCCCGCCAGATGGTTCAGATAGAGCGGGTAGACCGAACGCCACAACCAGATGGCCAACCGACGCATAGCGCGTCTGGGCTTGACGTATCTGGCGTACAACCTGCCGGCCCACGATGCCTTGAGCTTCTCTACCTGATCGACGTAATCGGTAGTAGTTGCAAGGCGGTGGATGGCGGGAAGTCGCAAGGGAACGGCAGCAACGGTTCCTCCAACATGATCGGGCTTGAAAACGCGCAGGCTGGGGAACGCATGGTTCAACCGTTCCTCAAATCGCCTGACGTCCACACCTGCGCCAATGACCTCGATATACTTGAACAGCAGTCCTGCAGCATCGAACTGACCCCGACGCAGGACGCTTCGGACATATTCAGCCAATGGAGCGTTGCCTTGGCAGGAGTCGTCGATGAAGCGCGACTCCAGGTCGGCCGCAAGTCTGTTTCGGTCGTCAAATGCCCTGGAGTGAAGCAACTGAAAGGCGTAGGCGTCGGCGACCCCGCGTGATAGTGATGACAGGCGTCTGTACAGCTCTCGGAGATCGGGATAGAACGAGGTTGCGACTTCCCATGGCGTCATGTCCAAGAACCCGTCGCGGGACACGTTCGTACCATCTGCATTTCCCATACCCTGCGATGACAACAGCGCAGTGCCATCGACAATGATGCGAGCCATTTCCAGCAATAGCGGGTTCAACTGAGCCACGATGGCCTCGCCCGGCGCGTGGGTGCCCGCAGTCGCAGAAGCCACCGCAGGTCCATCTGCGTCAGGCATAGGCGCAAAAACGTATGGGCTAGGCAACGGGGCGACCCTCCAGGTAGCGTGCAATGACCAACTCAGGTGCGCCGTCTTCCACGATCTTTCCGTGGTCCAGCCAGATCACGCGATTGCAGAGCGACTGCACCAAGGCATGGTCGTGCGAAACCATGATCATGATAGTTGCGAGATCGATGAGTTTGTGCATCCGTGCAGTCGCCTTGACCATGAATGCCGCGTCGCCTCCGGCAAAAATTTCATCGAGCACCAGGATGTCCGGATGCATGGCGGTTGCAAGCGAAAATGCCAAGCGCATGTACATCCCGGTGGAGTAGTACTTGACTGGCGTGTCAATGAACTCCTCCAGCTCGGCGAATGCAATCACTTCTGGTTCAATGGAGCTTATCTGTGTCTTGGTGTAGCCAAGAATTGCGCCGTTCAGGAAAACGTA
>JANMKM010000557.1:0-10124 GCA_031372035.1 Rhodoferax sp.
GGGCCTGGTGGCAGACGAACACCCGTCGGTCGTGGCTGCGATGCGCGGCTCGGTGATGAGCCAGGCCGACCTGGTGGTTACCGTTGGCCGGCGCCTGGACTTTCAGCTGGCCTATGGGTCACCGGCTGTGTTTGGCGATGCTCGTTTCCTGCGTATCGCCGACACGGCGTCCGAGCTGAACGACAACCGCCGCGGTGCCGTCGAACTGCTCGCCACGCCCCAGCTTGCGCTGCAAGCCATCCTCGCCATCGCCGGGGATCGATCCCCGGCCACGGATCCGGGTTGGGTCGCCACTCTGCGCGCCAAGCACGAAGAGCGATCCGACAAGCTGGTTGCCAGCATGCGCAACGCAGCGCCGGGCGACGACGGGCGCATGCACCCCAACCGCCTGCTCGCAGCACTGCGCGAGCAGCTGCCCCCGGACGCGGTGGTGGTCGCCGACGGCGGCGATTTTCTGAGCTTCGCCCGTGTGGGTCTGCCCGCCACGACCTATCTGGATCCAGGCCCGCTGGGCTGCATCGGCGTCGGCACACCCTTTGGCATCGCGGCCAGCCTGGCCTGTCCGCAGCGCACGGTGGTGGTGGCCACCGGGGATGGAGCCTTTGGATTCAATGCCATGGAGCTGGACACGGCCGTACGCCACCAGGCACCGGTGCTGGTGGTCGTGGCCAACAACGGTTCCTGGGCGATTGAGGTTCGGGACCAGCAGGAGACCCACGGCAAAGTCGTGGGCACCCGGCTGCAATTCGCCGACCACGCGGCAATGGCACGCGCCTTCGGCATGCACGCCGAACGGGTCGAGCGGGCAGAGGATCTGCCCGACGCCATCCGCCGCGCCTTGGCGCACCGCCCGGCCCTGCTCGACGTGGTGGTCACGCCCGAGGCCGCGTCTTCCGATGCCAAATCGGGTCTCGCCTGGGTGCCGGACCTGCAGCCCCTGGCGGCCTGGGACGACGCCGAACGACGCTGGCGCCACGGCAATTAGCTTTGTGGCCATGAAAACACTTGCGGGCCAGCGTGGCCTCGTGGAGCAGGTGCAGGACGCGATTCTTGCCGAAATCGCCTCCGGCAAGCTGCCCCCTGGCGCGCGCATCATTCAGGAGCAGATCGCGCAGGAACTCGGCGTGTCGCGGCAGCCGGTTCAGCAGGCGCTCGTGGTGCTGCGCAACCTGCGTGTCCTGCACGACGCGCCAGGGCGGGGACTGCAAGTGGCTCCCCTGGATCTCGACCACGTCCGCAACATGTACGACATGCGATCGGCTATCGAAGGGCTGGCGTTCCGCAAAGCAGCTGACCGCAACGCCATTCGGGCAGCGAAAGAGGGGCCGGCGTTGATTGCGGCCGGCCACAAGGCGGTCGCACGGGGATCGGTCACCGCAATGATTGCGGCCGACATTGCCTTTCACGATTTCGTCTACGCGCTGTCCGAGAATCCGCTGATCGCGCCGGCGATGGAGGCGCACTGGATCAATACGCAGCGCGTGATGGGCGAAGTTCTCATGCGCGACGAGCACCCGCGCGACATCTGGGATCAGCACGAAGCCCTGCTTGGGGCCGTAATCGCTGGCGATGGAAGAAAGGCCGAGAAACTGGCCCGCCAACACATCGAGCAGGCTGCAGACTTCATGATCAAGCGGCTCGGCCACGAACAAGCGCGCTGATATCGTTCCGCTACCCTGCCAGATGCCTGACCATATTGAACCCCGTCACGGCGTGCCCAGCTTCCCGTACAAGGCCTTTGCGCCCGGGTTATGGGCGAAGACCTGGCCACGCCCGAATCCTGGGCCTCGCCGATCTCCACCCGCGCCTTCATTGAGGACATGCCCGCCGGCTGCATTGCCGTGGTTGACAGCATGGGCGTGCAGGACGCCGGCATCTTCGGCGACATCCTGTGCGCCCGCATGCACAAGCGCCAGGTTGCGGCCCTGATCACCGACGGCGTGGTGCGCGATCTGGCCGGCGTCCTGGGCACCGGCCTGCCGGTCTGGTGCAATGGCGCCGCATCGCCACCATCGGTAGCCGGCCTGACCTTCGTCGCCTGGCAGCAACCCATCGGCTGCGGCGGGGTGGCGGTGTTACCGGGTGATGTGGTGGTGGTGGACGACGACGGCGCCGCACTCATTCCCGCCGCCCTGTTGGACTACGTACTGGAACACGCCCCGAGCAAGAGCGCCTCGAAGCCTGGATCATGAGTGAGGTGGACCGCGGCGTGCCGCTGCCCGGGCTGTACCCGCCGAATGCGGAGGCGAAGGCACGTTACGCTGCGCAGACGCAGAAGCAGTAGTAGGAAGAGCAGGGGTTTGCAGGCCCGTATCCGGCGAGTTCGCACGTCGCGCTTGCAGTGCCGGCAACGCCCGCCTTCGGGGTCAGATCACGATTCAGGACGGCAGCCCAACCGGAGCGAGAGCAGGTGTGCGAAATCGTGCTCTGACCCCGGGCCGCTATAAACGCAGTAGCGCTCCGTGCTTTCTGCATACCGCTTTCAGCCGTTAATCGAGCCGGACGCGGCGACAAGGCAATCCGAGTGGGCATCTCTTCGTCACCTTTCTTTCCCCGTTGGGGTGATGGCCGGGCGTGTGTCGATCTGCAAGAAATCAAGCAAGACTAGGAGACAGGAAATGTGGCGGCTCCATCCACCCATTGTGCAAGCCCCGATTCGGCAATAGCAAAGCATGACAATGACCTGCGGAACAAGCGTGGTGGCAAGGTGGCTTGAAAATCGGGTTCATCCAGTCGGATATCCTGGGATTGCCAGATTCGGCGATCGCCTACATTAAGTTGGGGCTTTGACCCGCCACGGTATCGCCCAACATACGAAAGTCCCAACTCATGGCCCCCTACTTACTTGCAGTCGCGTCACTCGTCATTTTCGCTGGCGCGAGCGCCGGCGCGCAGCCTGCCGTACCCAGCGGCGAAATCAAGGGGAGTGCCTGGGGTCACACAAAGGACTCCCTTGCAGCAGCTATTGAGCAAGCCGACGTCTGCCTTCCTCCTGCCGCAACAGGTGGTGCTCCGTTCTGCGGGAAGTTCAAGAACATTCCAAAGCTCAGCGGAAAGCAAGTTCCGGTGCTCGTTTTCCTACACGGCTCGTCCGGACTCGGGCTCAAGGCCATCGGCGAGTGGCAGCAATGGCTCGCTGGTCTTGGTTACGCCAGCATCGCGCCAGACTCATTCGCACTTGCGGACCATGTAACGTACAAGTCACCGATTGACAAGGAGTCCTACGAGAGGATTCATGCACTGAGGGCGTCCGAAATCGCACCAGCACTCTCGGCACTGAGGAGCCAGGCCTGGGTCGACTTCAGCAACCTGATACTTGCCGGCACTAGCGAGGGTTCGGTTCCGGTCGCCCGTTACCCGGGCAATGAGTTCGTTGCGCGCATCTTGTACGCATGGAGTTGCGAGACCAACTATTTCGTCATTGAGCCACGCAACAGATTCGAGCCCGGCAAACCCGTGCTCAACGTGATCAGCGCTTCGGACCCATTCTTCTCCAACTCGAATACCTGGTTAGGCAATCCGGACGCCCAAGGCCATTGCGGCGCGGCGCTCAAAGACAATAGTCGTGCTTCAGTGCTCCTGGTTCCCAGTGCTCCGCACACGCTTCTCAACCTTTCGGCCACCCGAAGTGCCACCGCAGGTTTCCTGTCCCTGCTCACAAAGCCCTGAATCCTTTCAGTGACTTCCCACGGAGCCAAGCATCGGTGCGTTACAACTGCTTGAGCATGTTGAGCCCGGTCACGCCATAGCCGAGCTTGGCGTACAGCGCCTGGGCGCCGGGGTTGTGGCCGAAGACGTGCAGGCCGATGCTTTGCAGACCCTGGGCGCGGGCCAGGGGCTCGATGGCCTGGAAGGCGCGCCGGGCGTGGCCCAGGCGCTGGCACTTTGGATAGACCAGCACATCGTAGACGTAGGCGCTGCGCACGCCGTGCTTCTCGGTGGCGGCAAACCAGATGATGCCGACGCGGTTGCCGGCGCCATCATGGATCTCGAACAGGTGGTTGTCAGGTGTGTTCACGCCTTGCGGCAGCAGCGCCGCCAGTTCGGCCTGCGCCCGTTCCAGCGCGCCTTGCGCCGGGGTGCGGCCGGCGTCTACGTTGTCCTGGGCATAGGCGGCGGCGGACTCCTCGGCGTACTGCGGAAAGAAAGCTGCGGTCATCGGCACCAGCCGGGTCAGGCCAGACCCGACGGTGCGCTCAACCGGCGCCACCTCCGCGCCCGGCTCCGGCCGGGAGGAACCCTCAGTCGTCATGCCGCGGCAGATAACGCACCATCAGCACGCCGGCAATGGCGCGGATCGCCTCCAGCGCGGCTTCGGGCACCGGGCTGTCCACGTCCACCAGGGTGTAGGCCATCTCGCCGCGCGACTTGTTCACCATGTTGTGGATGTTCAGGCCGGCGTTGGCCATGGCGGTGGAGATCTGACCCAGCATGTTGGGCACGTTGGCATTGGCAATGGCAACGCGGTAGTTCGACTCGCGCCCCATGCTGACCTGCGGAAAATTCACGGCATTGCTGACGTTGCCGTGCTCCAGGTAGTCGCGCAGCTGGTCTACCACCATGATGGCGCAGTTCTCCTCGGCCTCGCGGGTGGAAGCACCCAGGTGCGGCAGCGCCAGCACCCGGGGCTGGCCGTTGATGGCGGCGCCAGGGAAGTCGCAGACGTACCAAGCCAGGTGCTTGGCCGCCAGAGAGGCCAGCACTGCCGCCTCGTTCACCACGCCCTCGCGTGAGAAGTTCAACAGCACGGCGCCGGGCCGAGTCAGGCCGATGTTGCCGGCGTTCACCAGGTCCTTGGTGGCGGCCACCAGCGGCACATGCAGCGTGATGAAGTGCGAATGCTTCAGCACCTCGGCCACGCTGGCCGCCTTCTTCACCTGCGAGGGCAGGCTCCAGGCGGCGTCCACCGTGATGTCGGGGTCGTAGCCCAGCACCTGCATGCCGAGCTTGATGGCGGCGTCCGCCACCAGGCAGCCGATCTTGCCCAGGCCCACGATACCCAGGGTCTGGCCGGCCAGCTCGAAGCCGGCAAAGGCCTTCTTGCCCTCCTCCACCTGCTTGTCCATGTCCGGAGCGTCGGCGTCCAGCGTGGAGACGAAGCGCAGCGCCGGGCCCAGGTTGCGCGCCGCCATCAGCATGCCGGCCAGCACCAGTTCCTTCACCGCGTTGGCGTTGGCGCCGGGCGCATTGAACACCGGCACGCCACGCGCGCTCATCGCCGGCACCGGGATGTTGTTGGTGCCGGCACCGGCCCGGGCAATCGCCTGCACGCCGGCCGGTATCTCCATGGCATGCATGTCGGCCGAGCGCAGCAGGACCGCATCGGGTGATGTCAGGTCCTTGCCCGCCAGGTAGCGGCCCTCGGGCAGGCGCTGCAGGCCATTGGCCGAGATCTGGTTCAGCACCAGCACCTTGTAGGGCCGCACTGCGACGGCATCAGCCATGGGAGGCCTCGAATTCCTGCATGTAGGCCACCAGGGCCTTCACGCCCTCGATCGGCATGGCGTTGTAGATCGAGGCCCGCATGCCGCCCACTGCGCGGTGGCCCTTGAGCTGCACCATGCCCCGGGCCTGCGCGCCTTTGAGGAAGGCTTCGTCCAGCGTTTCGCTTTTCAGCTTGAAGGGCACGTTCATCAGCGATCGGTCGCTCGGTGCCACCGGGTTGGTGTAGAAGCTGCTGCCGTCCAGGTAGTCATACAGCACGGCCGCCTTGGCCTTGTTGTGGGCTTCCATCGCCTTCAGCCCACCCAGCGCCTTGATGTGCGCGAACACCAGGCCGGCAATATAGATGGCATAGGTGGGCGGCGTGTTGAGCATCGAGTCGTTGTCGGCTTGTTGCTTGTAGTCAAAGGCCGAAGGCGTGATCGGCAGCGCCTGGCCGATCAGGTCGTCGCGCACCACCACGATGGTCAGGCCGGCCGGGCCGATGTTCTTCTGTGCGCCGAAGTAGATCAGGCCGTACTTGCTGACGTCGATGTGGCGCGACAGAATGTCCGACGACATATCGGCCACCAGCGGCACCTCGCCGGTGTCCGGCGTCCAGTGGTACTGCACGCCGCCGATGGTCTCGTTCGAGCAGATGTGCACATAGGCCGCGTCCGGGTCCAGCTTCCAGCTGCCGAACACCGGAATGCTGGTGAAATTGTTGGCCGCCGCCGATGCAACCTCGTTCACCTGGGCATATTTCTTCGCCTCTTTCATCGACTTCTTCGACCATTCGCCGGTGTTGACGTAGTCCACGCTCTTGCGGTCGCGCAGCAGGTTCATCGGCACTATGGCGTTCTGGCCAATGGCACCGCCCTGCAGGAACACCACCTTGTAGTTGGGCGGCACGGCCAGCAGCTCGCGCAGCAGGCTCTCGGCCTCGGCGTGGATCGCAATGAACTCCTTGCCGCGGTGGCTCATCTCCATCACCGACATGCCACTGCCATGCCAGTCCAGCATTTCCTCGGCCGCTTTGCGCAGCACAGGTTCGGGCAGGGTGGCAGGGCCGGCGGAGAAATTGAATACACGGGTCATGGATCAAACCTTGGGGGATGTAAGTGAAAAGCCCCGGGGCGGCTGCCGCGGGGCCACACAGCATACAAGATCAGAGCAGCCCCAGCAGGGCGGGGCCAAGCATGCGCTGGGGTGGCGTGCCGAGGCTTGACGGTGGTCAGCCCGACGCGCTCAGGCAAATTTCGCTGGCGCGCGCCTGACACCGAGGAATTGCAAGTCGGACAGCAAAGCCACGGCTACGGCCTGCAGCACCACGTAGGCGGTGTCGAGCGTGGTGGTGGCGTAGACACCCAGGGCCAGCAGCGCCAGACAGGCCACAGCCCAGCCGGCATTGCCCAGCACCAGCAGCCAGACCAGGGCTCGCGGCGGCTCGGCGCGCGTTGCCAGCCAGGCCACGAACACGCCGTAGACCAGGTAAAGGATGCCGACTTCCAGCAGCAGTGCCTGGCCCAGACCGGTCAGGTCGGCCAGCCAGGCCGTGAACAGCAGTTGCAAGGCACCAGAGCCGGGGCTGACGATGGCGTCGGCCCGGAGCACGCGGCGCAGGAAGTGGGGAGAAGAGATCAGGGACATGGAAGGCTCCTTGTTGGGGGGTGGACGGCCACGCATTGCATGGCACCGGGACGGATGATTCCCGCACGGTAGCCACCAGTCGATTACCTGCCAGGTAATGCGCGGCGGGCCTCCAGGCTCTACGATCCCGGCCATGAACTCCAGCATCAGCCCCGGCCCGAGGACGTCGCCGCAGCCCTTCGGCGCCCATCTGCGCCACTGGCGCCAGCACCGGCGCTTGCCGCAGCTGGACCTGGCCGCCCAGGCCGAGAACTCCACCCGGCACCTGAGTTTTGTCGAGACCGGCCGCGCCAGCCGCAGCCGCGAAATGGTGCTGCGCCTGAGCCAGCGGCTGCAGGTGCCGCTGCGCGAGCGCAACACACTGCTGGTGGCCGCCGGCTATGCGCCCATGTACCGGGAACGACCGCTGGATGACCCGGCGCTGGCCGGCGCCCGAGCCGCGGTGGATCTGATCCTCAAAGGGCATGAGCCTTATCCGGCGCTGGCCGTGGACCGGCACTGGAACCTGGTCACGGCCAACCGCATGATCGCGCCGCTGCTGGCCGCTGTGGACCCGGCCTTGCTGCAAGGCACGGTCAACGTGTTGCAGCTGAGCCTGCACCCACTCGGTCTGGCCCGGCAGATCCTGAACCTGGGCCAGTGGCGCGAGCACAACCTGGAGCGCCTGGCCCAGCAGATCGCTGCGAGCGACGATCCCGGGCTGTCTGCATTGCGCGAGGAACTGGCCGCCTATCCTGCTCCCGCAGCAGACTCTGCCCAGCACATGGACACCGGGCATCCATCGGTCGCGATGCCCCTGCGCTTTGCCTGCGCCCACGGCGTGCTGAACCTGATCAACACCACCACCGTCTTTGGCACCGCGGTAGACCTGACGTTGCAGGAACTGACGCTGGAAACCTTCTTTCCAGCGGATGAGGCGACGGCGCAGATATTGCGGGGGTTGACGCCGATGCAGTAGCAAGGCAGAGCAAAGCAGCGGCAGCGAAATCGGCGAAATCGGGGTCAGATCCCGATTCAGGACGGTAGCTCCACCGGAGCTCGCGACAGTGGTCGAAATCGGGATCTGACCCCAATTTGTCGCAATTCGCCCGCCTACCCTGCGCCCAAGCCCGCCAGATACGCGTCCAGCGTCTGCCGCCCCACCTTCTCCAGGTCAAAGGCCTCGGGGTCGAGCAGCCAGTTCTGCAGCAGGCCGTCCACCAGGGCGTGGACACCGCGTGCCGCCACCCTGGCCGGCACCCGCTTGCCCAGCTGGCCGCGGCGGCGGGCCAGCGCCAGCAGGCCTTCCATGTCGGCCAGGCACTCCTCGCGCTCGGCAATGTGGCGGTCGCGCACGGCCTGCAGTTCGTCCACGTACTCCACCATGTGCCTCGCGATCTCGAACACCCGGCGTACCTGGGGGTCGTGCACAGTCTGCTTCAGGGCCGCGGCCACGCCGCGGCGCAGGTAATCCAGCGGGTCATCCTCCCGGGCCTTACCGCGTTTCAGGTTGGCCTCCAGCGGCAGCGTCACACGCAGCATCATGGCGTTGAACAGATCGGCCTTGTTCTCAAAGTGCCAGTAGATGGCGCCGCGCGTCACGCCGGCAGCCTGGGCAATTTCATGGAGTGAGGTGGCGGAGACCCCGCGCTTCTGGAACACCAGTTCCGCCGTGTCCAGAATGTGGTCACGGGTGGCGAGGGCGTCTTCCTTGGTGCGGCGGACCATTCAGGGGTGCTTCAACATACATTCAATGATGTATGTATACTAATCCAAAGCGCCGCAGAAGGTGTGCCAAATCGTGTGTCAAAAGCGCAAGCATTGGCCGATTGGCAGCAACTTCATGGCAGCCGGTCTGCGGGAATGGCGCCACGCGCCCACCCATTTTCTGAAGGTTCCCAGCATGAAGCCACGCATCCCATCAGCCCGCGCTTTGCCCGTACGCACCGCCGCGATCGGCATCGCCCTGCTCACCCTGCTACTGGCCGCTTGCGGCGACAAGGCTGCCGCGCCCGGCGGCGGCGGTCCGGGTGGTGGTGGCATGCCGCCGGCCGAGGTCGGCGTGGTCACGGTGGCGCCACAGACCGTGGACTTGCAGACCGAGCTGCCCGGTCGGGTCAGCCCAGTGCGGGTGGCGCAGGTGCGCGCCCGGGTCAACGGCGTGGTGCTCAAGCGCCTGTTCATCGAAGGCTCGGAAGTGCGCGCCGGCCAGCCGCTGTTCCAGATCGACGCCGCCATCTACCAGGCCGCGTTCGAGAGCGCCCAGGCCAGCCAGGCCAGGGCCCAGGCCAATCTGACGCAGGCCGCGGCCCAGGCCGAGCGCTTCAAGCCGCTGGTGGAAGCCAACGCCATCAGCAAGCAGGACTTCATCGCCGCCGTGGCCGCGCACCAGCAGGCGCTGGCCGACATGGCCTCGGCCAAGGCGGCGCTGCAGTCCGCGAAGATCAACCTCGACTACGCCACCGTCACCGCGCCGATCTCCGGGCGCATCGGCCAGGCGCTGGTGACCGAAGGCGCGCTGGTCAGCCAGGCCGAGGCCACGCAACTGGCCGTGGTGCAGCAGACCAGCACCATGTATGTGAACTTCACCCAGTCCACCACCGACGTGCTGAAGCTGCGCAAGGCCCTGGCCTCCAAGCAGCTGCGCAGCGCCGGCAATGGCGCCGCTGCAGTGCGCGTGGTGCTGGAGGACGGCACCGAGCTGCCACGCCCCGGCAAGCTGCTGTTCAGTGACCTGACGGTGGACGCCACCTCGGGCCAGATCACCATGCGTGCCGAGATTCCCAACCCCGACGGCCTGCTGCTGCCGGGCCAGTATGTGCGGGTGCGGCTGTCGCAGGCCGAGTTGCCGTCGGGCATCCTGCTGCCGCAGCAGGCCGTGACCCGCTCGAACCAGGGCGACAGCGTGCTGGTGGTGGGGCCGGACGGCAAGCCCACGCCACGCCAGATCAAGCTGGGCGCCAGCCAGAACAACCAATGGGTGGTGCTGGATGGCTTGAAGCCCGGTGAACAGGTGATCGCCGAAGGCTTCCAGAAGATGATGGTGCCCGGTGCGCCGGTCAAGCCGGTGCCGT
>JANMKM010000591.1:0-4340 GCA_031372035.1 Rhodoferax sp.
CATTGGAAAATCAGGCTGCAGAGCGCATGGATAAAGCACGGAGCACTACTAAACATATAGCATTGCACCCACCGATCTGCATCTTCATTGGGGCGCACGCCGCAGCGTCTCCACCACCGGCCGCCGCAACACCTCGCGCAGGCCCCACCAGCCGGCCGCCAGCGCCAGCAGCGCGCCACTGGCCGTGCCCAGCAGCGGCACCCAGAGCGAGACATTCCACTCAAAGTTGAAGACGTAGTGCGCCAGGGCCCAACCGACCACGCAGGCCACGCATGAGGCCAAAAAACCGGCCAGCATGCCCACACCCGCCAGCTCGGCGCGCTGCACCTGGCGCAGCAGGCTGGAGCGCGCACCCACGGCGCGCATGATGGCGAACTCACGCGCGCGTTCCTCGCGCGTGGCCGTGACCGCGGCAAACAGCACCACCAGCCCGGCCACCAGGGTGAAGCCAAACAGGAACTCCACCGCCCGCACCACCTGGTCGAGCACCCGCTGGATCTGCGTCAGCGTGACGCTCAGATCGACCGAGGTGATGTTGGGGAAAGCGCGTACCAGCGTGTTGTCGAAGCCCCTGGTCGGCGGCGCCTTGAAGGCTGTCATGAAGGTAGTGGGCACGTCCGGCATCTTCGCCACCGGGAACATGACGTAGAAGTTGGCACGCATCGAACCCCAGTCCACCTTGCGGATCGAGGTGATGCGGCCCTCGGAGATCACGCCGCCAATGTCAAAGCGCAACCGGTCGCCCATCTTCAGGCCCAGGGTCTTGGCAATGCCCTCTTCCACGCTGACGGCGTCCGCCTCGTCGGCCACCCAGGCCCCCGCCGTGATCTCGTTGTGCAAGGGCTGCTGCGCATTGAAGGAGAGGTTGAACTCGCGGTCCACCAGCCGCTTGGCCCGGTCTTCCACGTAGTTGTCCGGCGTCACGGTTTGGCCATTGAGCGCCACCAGGCGGCCGCGGATCATGGGGAACCAGTCGAACTTCTGCACGCCGCCATCCTTCAGCGCCTGCTGGAAGGCATCGCCCTGCTCCGGCATGACATTGATGATGAAACGGTTGGGCGCGTCCGGCGGTGTGGCCTTGCGCCAGCTGCTGATCAGGTCGGTACGCAACAGCACCAGCAACACCAGCGCCAGCAGGCCCACGGCCAGCGCGCTGACCTGGACCACGGCATAGGCGGGACGGGCCGAGATCTGGCGCGTGGCCAGCACCAGCCAGCGCGGTGCCGTGCTCTCGTTGACGCTGATGCGCAGCAGCCGCACCGCCAGATAGGCCAGGCCGGCAAACAGCACCACCGCGGCAAGGAAGCCACCGACGGCGATCAGCCCCAGCTTCCAATCGCTGCTGGCGGCCAGCAGCAATGCGGCAAAACCAGTCACGCCCAGGCCCAGCACGCCTACGGAGGCTGGTTTGAGGTTGCCGACGTCGCGCCGGATCACGCGCAGCGGCGGCACCTGCGCCAGCTGCAGCACCGGCGGCAGGCCGAAGGCCAGCAGCAGCGTCAGGCCCATGCCCAGGCCGAACAGCACCGGCCAGATGGTGGCGGCCGGAAGTACGGCCTCCACCAACCCCGCCAGCAACAGCACGAACACGTAGTGCACCGAATAGCCGATCAGCACGCCCAGGGCACTGGCAGCCAGGCCGATCAGGCCGAACTCGAAGGTGTAGCTCAGGGCAATGCTGCGCTGGGACAGGCCCAGCACCCGCAGCATGGCGCAGTCGTCCAGGTGGTTGGCGGCAAAACCGCGCGCCGCCAGGGCCACCGCCACGGCACTGAGCAGGGCCGAGAGCAGCGCCACCAGGTTCAGAAATTTCTCTGCCCGGTCCATGGTCTGGCTCATTTCGGGGCGGCCCGCCTCCAGCGATTCGACCCGCACGCCGCGCACCTCGGGCCGCTTGATCTGCGCGGCTGCCCAACGCGCGAATTCGGACACGGCGGCGTCTTCACCGGCCACGGCCATGCGATAGCTGATGCGGCTGGCGGGCTGTACCAGATGGGTGGCGGCCAGGTCCGTGCGGTTGATCATCACCCTTGGTGCGAAATTCAGGAAGCCGGCGCCGCGGTCGGGCTCGATCACGATGATGCGGCCCAGGCGGAAGGTGGCGTCACCGAGCAGCAGGCTGTCGCCCATACGCAGGTCCAGTGCCTCCACCAGGCTGGCGTCGACCCAGGCCTCGCCTTTCGCAGGAATGTCACGGGTGTTGGCTTCCATGCCGCCGGGCGCTGGTGCCACCTTCAAGCTGCCGCGCAGCGGGTAGCCCTCCTGCACCACCTTCAGCGCCACCAGCTTGGAGGCGCCGCCTTGGGGCTCAGTGGCCCGGCCCATGGTGGGAAAGCCCACGCTCTGGGTGATAGCCAGGCCCAGGCCACGGGCTCGGTCCATGAAGGCCTGTGGCGTCGGGTTGTCGCTGGAAATGACCGCGTCGCCGCCGAGCAAGGCCCGGGCGTCGCGCTGCAGGCCGCTCTTGAGCCGGTCGGCAAAAAAACCCACCGCCGTGAGTGCCGCAACTGCCAGGGTGACGGCAATGATCAGCAGCCGCAGTTCGCCCGAGCGCAGGTCGCGCCACAACGTGCGCAGCCCGAGTTGCCAGAAACGGATGTGGCTGGAGTTGCCGGGACTCATTGACAGTGCAGCCGGGAAGCGCCAGCTCTCAGGCGACCGCGCGCAGCCGGGCGCCGGCCAGCTCGGGCTGCAGTTGCAGGCGCTCGGACCCGGAGTAGCACAGGAAGTGCTTGTTGATGGCGCGGCCCACGGTGCACAGGCCGACGCGGCGTGCCACGTCGAGGCCCATCTGGGTAATGCCGCTGCGCGAGATCACGATGCCCACACCCATCTGCGCCGACTTGATCACCATCTCGCTGGTCAATCGTCCCGTGGTGTAGAACACGTAAGGCTGCGCCACCACACCCGGGCCGGGTGCAGCAGGCACGTCGATGCCCTGCATCCACATCCAGCCGGCAATGGTGTCGATGGCGTTGTGCCGGCCCACGTCTTCCACAAAGATCAGCATCCGCTCGCCATGGAACAGGGCGCAGCCATGCACCGAGCCGGCCGACTGGTAGGTGCTCTCCTGCAGCCGGATGGCGTTGACGATCGCGTACAGACCTTCCTGCTTCAGCCGACTCTCCGGCAGCACGATGCTGCCTACTTCGTCCATCATGTCGCCGAACACGCTGCCCTGGCCGCAACCTGAGGTGACCACACGGCGTGCTGTGCGCTGCGCCAGGTCCTCGATGCCGCTGCGGGTGCGCACCGCGGCCGCGCCCACCTCCCAGTCCACGGTGATGGACTCCACCTCGGCGGCGTCGCGCACCAGGCGTTGGTTGCGCAGAAAGCCCAGCACCAGCAGCTCCGGGTGCGCGCCCAGCGTCATCAGCGTGACCAGTTCGCGCTTGTCCACATACACGGTCAGGGCGCGCTCGGCCGGAATCGACACCCGCTCGGCCTCGCCATGGGCGTTGATGACTTCGATTTCGGCCGTCAGTTCGGCATGGGCCTGGGTCAGGTGCGGCAGGGACGGCGGCGGCTGGGACATGGCGCGAGACTACAACAAAAAGGGCCGGTGCTTCATGGCCCGACCCTTCGAAGGTCTTTGGAGGAACGGGGCTTGATCTGCCCCGCTGGCTGGCGCTTCAGGACTTCTTCGCAGCCGGTGCTGCAGGAGCAGCAGGCTTCGCACCCGGCGCAGCTGCGGCTGCAGGGGCGGCCGCTGCGGTCGCGGTTGCAGTCGGCGGCGGGTACACAAAAGGCCCGGGGTCGGCACAGGGCGCAGCGGCGGCTGGCGCCTTGGCACCCTTGGCGGTCTTGAGGTACTGCGCGGCAACCCGGTCCTGCGACTTGCACAGCAGAAAACCATCCACCTTGCCGGACCATGCGGTCTTGGCGGCGGCTTCTGCCGCCTTGGCCTTGGCCTCGTCGCTGAGCGCCGGCAGCTTGGCCCAGGCGCTGCCGCCCAGCAAGCCTGCCAGCACCAGTACCACGCCTGCGTGACTGTGCTTCATCGCTTGATCCTTCAGGTTTGAATGGCTCGGGTCGCGCCGCCAGCGACTGCCGCCGGTGTGCGTTGCGCCGGAATCTTGCCGGCCTTGATGTCGTCGTACCAGAGCTCGTGGTGCTCTCGGGCCCAGGTCTCATCCACCTGCCCGGTCTTCATGGCGCTGTATGCGCCTTGCATGCCGATGGTGCCCATGTAGATGTGACCCATGAACATTGCGACCATCGCCACCGCTGCCACTGCATGCACCATGTGTGTCACCTGCATCGTGGAGCGCTCATACAGCAGCCCCGGCACCAGCTTGTCCATGACCAGGCCGGAAGCCACCACCAGCAGACCCAGGCCG
>JANMKM010000597.1:0-4898 GCA_031372035.1 Rhodoferax sp.
GGCCCGCGCGTAGACGCGGCCAGAGCGGTACTGATTGTCCGGATCCCGCAAATAGGTGGACGACAGATGCATTGGCGGCGTGATCGCCCTGGTCTGCGGGTCGATCCAGCCCAGAGCCTGGGCGGCCAGGCTCTCCGGCTGCATGTTTACTTCGTTCATGGGTCAAACTGTTCTGGTGTTGGGGTCGGCAAGATATGATCGGGGGGTGCGCTGTGCGGCAGCCGCCGAAGCTTGCGTTTCGGCAGGTGATCCCCAAGTGTAGATTCATGAACGCCACCAAGACCCCATCCACCAGCCAGAATCTTGCAGTAACCCACGTGCTTGCCGAGCTCCTGGAGCGGCTTGAGCACAGCGCCGTGCCCGTCGGCGCCGAGCAATACCGGTCGGTTGTGACGCACCTGGTCCATGAATTCAGCGATGTGGAACCGGGCCAAGCCCTCGGGGCATTGTTGGATACCCACCCGGCCGCGGCCGAGTTGTACGAAAATGTGCACTATCAACATGCTGGTTTGTGCCGTTCTTCGCTGGATAGCGCCTTGCGGGCTGAATTGCTCGCAAAGCAGGTGATAGAGCAGGCCATGGGCCAGCCAACAAAAGGTTCGAACAATGGCTAGAGCTGAGGTGAAGACTGCCGTGCTGGCCGATGGCCTGCGCTACAAGTCCAAGGTTTCCGGTTCGCCCTTCACGGCGGCGGTTTCCTTCGGGGCGGCCACGATGTCCTGCTTCCTGTGCGGCAAGCACAGGGCGCGATCGCTGATGACAACCCGCAAACTGGTGGGCAAGGCTCAGACAGTTTGTGCACCGTCCTGCAAGGCGCTGGACGAAGCAGCTGGTTGAATCCCGGGTATCGGGCTTTTGCGAAGCGCAATCCGGGCTGAGCCCGGCCTCGGCCAGACACTTGGCCACTCCTTCCTGCTTGTATCAATCCGGGCTTTCTGTAAGCGAATGACCAAAGCGGCATAGGTATTGCAGTGACTGACCGCGTGACGTTTTTGTCACTGGAGGCCTGCACCGATGCTCTTCACCCTGGTTGTCTACCTGCACCTGATTGCCACCTGCGCTGCAATTGGCACCATTGTGATCACCGATTTCCGGCTGCTCGCGCGGCTACCGGGTGCTGATTCCACGCCCCGAGCAATTCGAAACCGTGATGATCGCCGTCGCACTGACCGTGCTCTGCGCCACTGGCGCCATCCTGATCCTCATGGGCGTGGCAGAGCGGCCGGACTACCTGGAAAATGGAAAGCTGCAGGGCAAGATCATCCTGGTGGGCCTGCTCGCAGCCAACGCCGGCTTTCTGCACAGTGAGGTGTTTCCTTTCCTCGCTCGCTCGCAGCCAGTCGCCCAGTGGCCACGTGCGCGCTGGATCAGAATCGCGCTTTCGGTGTCCTTCTCAAACAGCCTCTGGTTCTATTGCGCTTTCCTGGGCGTGGCCAAGATCTGGAACTACACCGTGGATGCAGGCTTCGTGCTGGCGCTCGGTCTGCTGATCTGGGCATTGGGCTCCACGCTGGTGCACGGCGCCCTGGTTTTGGCCTCCAGGAATGAGCCCATCGGCCGGCGGGATTGGATCGACTCCGTGAAAGCTTCCTTGAGCGGCTTGGCGCCTCTGGAGCCACGGCACTTTGCCGACTCCACCCTGCGCGCAGACGACTGATCCAGGCTCAGGGAATCAAATCCAGCGACCGCATGTAAAGTGGCTGCACCATGAGTGCATCCCAGTCAGGCTTCGGACCGACCGGCAGCAGCGCAAGCCGGCGCTGTTCGCTCAACCCCTGGGGCATCCACTGACCCTTCAACTGGGCCTCGGTCATACCATCGATCCAGTCGTCCAGCAACACTCCATCGCCGGATGACTGGTTGCACAGCAGTGTCAGGTCGCAACCTGCCGCGAGTGCAGCCATGGCTGCATCGGTGTAGCTGAGTGCCCTCCCATCCAACACCCGGGCGCCGGCCATGCTGAGGTCGTCGCTGAAAATGGCGCCGGAAAATCCCAGGCGCTGACGCAAGACCTCACCCAACCATCGGCTGGAAAAACCTGCTGGCCGGGTGTCCACTCTGGGGTAGACCACATGCGCTGGCATTACGCTGGACAGCGCCGGGCCCAGCCAGCCGTAGGGCGCGGCGTCCTCGGCCAGAATCGCCCGCAGGCTGCGTCGATCACGTGGGATATCGTCGTGCGAGTCGCCGCTGACAAAGCCGTGGCCAGGAAAGTGTTTGCCACAGTTGGCCATGCCACTTTGCAGCAGGCCATGCATCAGACTGCGGGACAAGAATGCCACCACCCGCGGGTCCCGATGAAAGGCCCGGTCGCCGATCACGCTGCTGCCGCCAAAGTCCAGGTCCAGCACGGGCGTGAAACTGAGGTCGATGCCACAGGCGCGCAACTCGGCGCCCAGCACATAGCCACAGGCAGTGGCCGCGCGGGTGGCCAACAGCGCTCCTTGCGGACTGTCCCAGAGCGCACCCAGGGCACGCATCGGCGGCAAGTGGGTGAAGCCGTCCGACCGGAATCGTTGCACCCGCCCGCCTTCATGATCCACACAGACCAAAAGGTCGGCACGCAGGTCCTTGATGTCCCGGCACAGAGCTTCCAAGTTCGCGCGCCCCGACCAATTGCGGGCAAACAGGATCAGGCCACCAACCAGCGGATGCTGCAGCCGGCGCCGGTCGTCCGGGCTCAATCCGGTGCCGGCAATGTCAACAATGAGTGGCGCGTGCTGGTTCATGGAATCTGCGTCCGGTATCTGGTGCACTATGAAAAAAGGAGTGGTCCGTGCCTTGTTTTCAGGCTTCAGGGACCGACTGTCTCCACCACGCAGAAGCTGGCCGCGTAGTCGCTTTCATCCGACAGCGTAACGTGGGCACGCAGGCCCCGGGCCTCGAACCACTCCTTGAGCACGCCATGCAATACCACGCCAGGCTTGCCCGCGTTCGGATGGTCCAGCGGCATCCTGCTGATCTCACAGAGCTTCCAGGTCATGGGCATGCGCATGCCCAGACCAATGGCCTTGCTGAACGCCTCCTTGGCGCTGAAACGGGTTGCCAGGTAGCGTACACCGCGCTCCGGCCAGCGCAAACTGCGGGCACGCCAGGCAGCCATTTCCCCGGTGCTGAGGATCTTGCCGGCAAAGCGCTCACCATGGCGCTCCAGGCTGGCCCGGATGCGTCGGATATCGCAAATGTCGGTTCCGATACCGTAGATCATGGGCGAGCGGCTCCCATGCACAGCAGGTACTGCTGCACCGCAAGCGTGTAGCCCATTTCCAGCGCATCGGCGATCAAGGCGTGACCGATGGAGACTTCCTGCACACCCTCCACCCGGGCCAGAAATTCACCCAGATTGGCACGGTTCAGGTCATGGCCGGCATTGATACCCAGGCCCACTGATCGCGCAACCTGCCCGGCCAAAACGAAACGGTCCAGTTGCAGCTGTTGGGCATCGCTGCCCCAGGCTGCAGCATAGGGCTCGGTATAGAGCTCGACCCGGTCGGCATCCAGTGCCCGGGCGCGCTCCATGCCCTCGGTCTCAGCATCCATGAACAGACTCACGCGCACACCCAGCTGCCGGGCCTCGGCAATCAGCGGCGCCAACCGTTGGCCGTCACGTGCCAGGTCCCAGCCATGGTCACTGGTGAACTGGCCTTCGCCATCGGGCACAAAGGTGCACTGCTGCGGCCGGTATTCGCGCACAAGGGGCATCAGGTTGTGGAATGGATTGCCCTCGATGTTGAACTCGCGACCGGGCCAGGCGCGCAGCATGATTGCCAGTTCGTGCACATCGTTCGGACGGATATGCCGGGCGTCGGGACGGGGATGCACCGTGATGCCATGGACGCCAGCCTGCAGACACAACTCCGCGGCCCGGGTCACGCTGGGAATCCCAAGGTGACGGGTGTTGCGCACCAGCGCCACCTTGTTCAGATTGACGGAAAGCGCGGTGGCGGAACGGTTTGCCAGCTGGTTCATAGGCCTTGCAGGTCCATCATCAATTGCCGTGTCTTGAGCGTGGTCAGTCCGCAATGGTAGTGCAGCAGGGCACGCAGCTGGGGCTTGAGTTCGGCGGCCACGGTTGAGCAGGCGCGCAGTGTCGCCGAGAACCACCCGGCATCGTCCAGGGCCAGTTGCAACAGCCGCCACTGCGCACCGCTGAGGCTGGCGCGATCTGTGGCATCCGCCAGACGCAGTCCGCCTTCGGGCACAAGGCAATAGCGCAACTCTGGCTCTACGGCGTCAAGGGTCATCGTCTGCGCGTCCAGCATCGGCAGCAGGCCGATCTCACGCAGCAATACAATTTCGAAGGCGCGCAAAGCGCTTTGCAGCGCCTCGCCGTGCTCGCTGGCCACCACCTGGACGGTAGCAGCGTAGAACTCGAACAGGCGCGGATGCGGGTCATCGCGCGCCAGCAACAGCATCAGCAACTCATTCAGATAGTAGCCCGACAGCAGGGCGTCACCCGTGGGCATGACGTGACCACCGATCCATTCCGCCGCTTTGAGCGTGCGGATTTCGTGCTCGCCGCCAAATGCCAGCCGCAGCGGTTGCAGGGGCAGCAGGATGGGCCGGTACTGTGAACTGGGCTTCTTCGCGCCCCTGGCGACAATGGCGATGCGCCCATGATTGCGGGTCAGCACCTCCAGGATCAGACTCGATTCGCTCCAGTCATACCGGTGCAGCACGTAGGCCGGCTCATCCGCAATCCGCTTCATGCCGCGACCCGCTCATTCGTAGCCGAACGAGCGAACCCGGGCCTCATCATCGGCCCAGCCAGAGCGCACCTTGACCCAAAGCTCAATGAACACTTTGGCGTCCATCAGCTTTTCCAGCTCAACCCGGGCCTCGGTGCCAATACGCTTGATGCGGTCCCCCTTGTCGCCGATGACCATGGCTTTGTGGGT
>JANMKM010000624.1:0-13288 GCA_031372035.1 Rhodoferax sp.
GCGATGGCTGCCAAGCCGCTTCGGGCTACGCCCTTCACGCCTTGGCAGCCATCGCAAACCAATCAATGGAAAGCGGACAATCTACTTGCTACCAAACCGGACAGTTCTATTTACTGCTGACAGCGTGCGCTGCGGTATGTAACGGCCCTGGCTGGGGCTATCATGCCTCCAGCCTAAGCCATGTCCAGCATCCATATCTCCGATATCGAGTCCGCCATCAATTTCTGGCGCAAACGCAAGCCGGCGTCCGAAGCTTTCGCACTGGCGCCAGAAGTGCAAGGACTGGCCGAGGTCTATGCGTGGCTGGTGTTCGAACATCTCGACGACATCGACGAGTTCAGCCTTGCGCCAGAGACCATGCAGGCCTGGCTTGGCTGGTACGAAACGACACCGGACACGCCGTGCATTGCCATCTGTTCCACGAGCCAGGGTGACGCCATGTGCAAAGGATGCGGCCGCAGTTTTTCCGAGGTGCAGCACTGGACCGACATGAGCCCGGTGCAAAAGCGCCTGACCTGGCGCCGCATCACACTGCAGGCCAGTGCCTGGCGCTTCAACCGCTATGCCGAGCGCGCTGCGGAACGGTTGCGAGACGGTGCCGCAGCAGTCTGAGGCTGCTGCCTATTTCCAGCGTACCGGCTCCACATCGACGTTGGTTTTGCCGTCGCCCAGCATCAGTACCCCTTCCTGAACCGTGGCCTGCAACTGCATGTTGCGTTGGGCCAGAGCCGCCAAGGCCTGGGCGGTCACGCTGGGCACGCGCAGCACCTCCAGGTTGCGGCTGCGTGCCAACTTGTTTTCAATCCCGCGCCACCAGATGTCTGCGGCCGGGCCGAAGCAGTACAGCACCACCGCGTCCGCTTTGCCGCAGGCCCGTAGCAGTGGCTTCTCGTCAGGTTGGCCCACCTCGACCCAGAGCCGTGTCCGACCCGTGAAGTCGCGCAGCCAGACGTCGGGCTCATCGGGATCGGACAGGCCAGCGCCAAAGGCCAATTGACCGTCGCCTTGGCACACTGACTGCAGCTTCCAGGCCTGCAGCGCCAGGGCGACCAGACGCAGCATCATGCGCTCGTCGGTTTCGCTGGGATGCCGTGCCAGCGTGAGCGCATGGTCGGCGTAGTAGCCGTGTTCAATATCTGCAATCTGCAGGTTGGCCTTGAAGATCGTGGACTTGGTGGCCATGCGTTTGCTATTGTTATGGAAGCTGCTTGAGCTTATCCCATAAGCCCCGCAGCCGGCTTATCTGAAATTCAGGCACGCAGGGCCATGGTGGAAGCCAGACCTGTGTAGCTGGCAGGGGTCATGGCCAACAGCCGCAGCTTTTCCGCTTGCGGAATATCGAGGCCTGCTATGAAGCCCTGGATCAATTCCCGCGTCATCGGGGCACCTCGGGTGAAGTCTTTCAGCTGCTCGTAAGGCTTGGGCAAGGCGTAGCGCCGCATCACGGTCTGGATCGGCTCGGCCAGAACTTCCCAGGCCTGGTCCAGATCCTTTGCGATGGCGGTTTCGTTGAGCTCCAGCTTCCCCAGCCCGGCAAGCAGGGATTGCTGTGCCAGGACCGCATAGCCCAGGGCCACACCCATGTTGCGCAACACCGTAGAGTCGGTCAGATCGCGTTGCCAGCGGCTGATCGGCAGTTTCTCGCTCAGATGGCGCAGCATGGCATTGGCCAGGCCGAGATTGCCCTCGGCATTTTCAAAGTCGATCGGGTTGACCTTGTGCGGCATGGTCGAAGAGCCGACCTCCCCAGCACGCAGTTTCTGCTTGAAATAGCCCAGGCTGATATAGCCCCATACATCACGCGACCAGTCGATCAGGATGGTGTTGGCGCGAGCCACAGCGTCGAACAATTCGGCCATGTAGTCATGCGGTTCGATCTGGATGCTGAAGGGCTGGAACTGCAGGCCCAGACCGAGGGGCTGAGCGGTCTCCACCACACGCTGGCTGAAAGCCTCCCAGTCATAGTCGGGCCAGGCCGACAGGTGGGCGTTGTAGTTGCCGACAGCACCGTTCATCTTTGCCAGGATGCGCACGGCGGCGATCTTGTCGCGCGCCGACTGCAATCGCACCACCACATTTGCAATTTCCTTGCCAACGGTGGTTGGGCTGGCCGTCTGCCCATGGGTGCGGCTGAGCATCGGGATGGCGGCCATGCTGTGCGCCATGTCGCGCAACCGGCTGATGACGGAGTCTAGCCCCGGCAGCAGTACCTGTTCGCGTGCGGACTTGAGCTGCAGCGCGTGGCTGGTGTTGTTGATGTCCTCACTGGTGCAGGCAAAGTGCACAAACTCGCTGGCGCGCAACAGTTCCGGGCGGGCTTCAAACTTTGACTTGAGCCAGTATTCCACTGCCTTGACGTCGTGGTTGGTGGTCCGCTCAATTTCCTTGATGGCGTCACCATCGGCTTCGGAAAAATGTCGAACCAATCCGAGCAAGTAAGTGCGTGCTCCGGGGCTCAGCGGTTTGAATTCGTCGAAGCCGGCATCGCTCAGGCTTATGAACCAGGCCACTTCGACCTGCACCCGGCGATGCATGTAACCGAACTCGCTCATCAGTGGGCGCAGGCCAGCCAGCTTGCTGGCATAGCGCCCGTCGAGCGGCGACAGAGCAGAAATCGCAGAGAAATGCATGCTTGGATTGTAGGAGGCTGTTGCAGTTGGCTTGTCTGTTCGGCGCGGTCTGCGACCCCAATCGCTAGAATGAGTCTCGCTCACCACAGACCATCCATGAAACTGATCGGATCCCTTACCAGTCCTTATGTGCGCAAGGTGCGCGTCGTCATGGCGGAAAAGAAGCTGGACTACCACTTCGTTGACGAAAACGTATGGGCAGCCGAGACCACCATTGGCGAGTCCAATCCCCTGGGCAAGGTACCTTGCCTGGTGATGGAGGGGGCCGAGGCGCTGTTCGATTCCCGTGTCATCGTGGAGTATCTGGACACCCTTTCTCCCGTGGGCAAGCTGATACCGACCGTGGGTCGGGAACGGGCCGAGGTCAAGACCTGGGAGGCGCTGTCTGACGGTGTGCTGGACGCCGCCATCCTGGCCAGGCTGGAATCCACCTGGGATGGCCGCACCAAGGCCCAACGCAGCCAGGTGTGGATTGATCGACAGCTCGGCAAGGTCGATGCCAGCCTCAAGGCAATGAGCCAGGGACTGGGCGAAAAGCCGTTTTGTGCCGGTATCCATTTGAGTCTGGCGGACATATCGGTCGGTTGCGCTCTGGGGTATTTGGAATTCCGGTTTCCGCATATTCCGTGGCGCGCCGACTGGCCCAACTTGGCGAAACTGCAGGACAAGTTGATGCTGCGGCCCAGCTTTGTGGATACAGTCCCGGCCTAGGCATGCCCGGACCGCGG
This sequence comes from Rhodoferax sp., assembly GCA_031372035.1. Lineage (GTDB taxonomy): Bacteria > Pseudomonadota > Gammaproteobacteria > Burkholderiales > Burkholderiaceae_C > CAISIP01. The sequence goes on from JANMKM010000624.1 coordinate 3,359, forward strand.
CCGCAACTACGGTGTGGCCGTGGCGCGGCGCTTGAGCCAGCGCATCAGGTAGCCGATGAGCGGCAGCTTTTCATACATTTCTTCCGCTGGGTCCCAGTAGTCCCGGTGGACCAGGATCAGTCCTGCGTGCGACAGTTGCAGTTGACTGGCTCCCCGGATCGTGAACGGCTGATGCGGCCGGTATTTGCGGAAACTGAATTCCAGTTCCCAGGCCAGAAAGCAGGTACGGCTCTCGGTCACACTTTCGGTCACCAGAAAGCGCGGGGCCCGTAGCGTCGCGAACATGTGGCGGTAGATGCGTTCGATCTGTTTGACACCCGCTACCTCATGGAAAGGGTCCTTGAAACGGGCATCCGGGCTGTAGAGGCGCAGCAATTCATCCAGCCGCTGTTCGTTGAGCGCCTCGAACTCCCGCACAATCCGGTCGGTGGTCTCGATCATGCCTGTTTCAATCGCCGTGTCAGGGCAAAGTAGATCCGGTTTGGCAGGACTTGCAGCAGCTTCATGCCCAGGGTGAAGCGCTTGGGGAAATGGATCTCGAATTCGCCCTTGGCCCAGCCACGCAGCATGGCGACGGCCGCCTCTTCGGGCGCAATCAGGGCGGGCATGCGGAAGGTGTTCCCGGCGGTCAGGGGGGTGGCGACAAAGCCCGGGCTGACAAGTGACACGCCAATGCCCTGGCCATGCAATTCCAGGTACAGCGTCTCTGCCAGATTGATGAGTGCAGCCTTGGTTGGGCCATATGCCAGACTGCGCGGAAGTCCTCGATAGCCAGCTACGCTGCCTACCAGGCTGACATGGGCGCGGCCGCGCAATGCCGGGCTCAACAGATGCGGCAGGACTGCCTCGAGCACGTATACCGCGCCCAGGTAGTTGATGGCATTGTGTTTGACCATTTCTGCCAGATCGATGTGGCCGGCTTGCAGGTCCTGGTAGTGACCAGCGCAGTAGATCACGCTGTCGAGACCCAGCACCAGTGCACTCCTGGCAGCGGCCTGTATCTGGGTTGGGTCGGACACGTCCAGCGGCAGCGCAACGGCGCCGGGATGTGCAGTCACGAAGTTTCGCAGCCTCGGGGCGTTGCGGGCCGAGACCAGAACCCGGGCGCCACGGGCATGCAGCAGTGAAGCGGTGGCGGCGCCGATACCGGTCGACGCACCCACCAGCCAGACGGTGCGGCCATTCCAATCGCGGATGGGCGGGTTCAAGGGAGTCATGACGTTTTGCAGAGATCTGCAGCGCTATCTATTCAGTAGCCGTCCGTGCCTGCTGCTATTGGCCCTTTGGCCTATCTCCACTCCGTCTGGGGTGGAGCGCCGGATCAGCAGCATGTACAACAGCAGGGCTGCCAGCAGTTTCAGCAGGCAGGGCAAAAGACAATAGCCGGCAACCAGCGCGTTCAGTGCATCCCGGTCACGGCTGCCAGGGCTGTAGCCGAGCGCTGCCAGGGCGGGCAGGGCCAGACCTGCCGCCAGCGCCAGATTGAGCTTGGTGGCGAAATTCCACCAACCGAAATACGCACCTTCAGCGCGCCCCCGGTCACCTTCGCGCGCAATGGCACCGGCCAGCAATGCCGCGGGTAGCGCCACATCGGTGCCCAGGGCCACGCCACTGCTGGCGCACACCAAGGCGAACTGCCAGGCGTCGCCCGGACCCAGCGGCGCGGCTGCGGCAAAGGACGCTACCGCCAAGCCCATCCCGCACAGCCAGGTGCGCTCTAGGCCCAGCCGGCTCACCAGCCGCAACCACAGCGGAATGGCCAGGGCCGCACAGGTGAAATAAGTGCCCAGGAACACTGGCTCCATGCTGCGCGCCACCTGCAGCCGGTCCTGCACATAAAACAGGAGCAGGGTCGCCGGCAAGGCGCTGGCGATGCCGCTGCACATGAACACAGCCAGCAACCGGCGAAAGGCAGGCCGTTGCAGTGGCTGCCACAGGTTGCTGCCGCGCAGCGCCAATACTGGAACCGGCCGGGGTGCTGCGCGCCAAGCCAACCAGCCCAGCAGCAGGGCCAACCATAGCAGGCCCACCGTGGCTGGCAGGCCCAGCAATGACGGACTGACGGCAGCGGTCAGGACGCCGAGCAAGGCAAAGCCCTCACGCCAGGCGACGATCCGGCTGCGCTGGGCTGCGTCGCCGCCGAGCATGGCACCCCAGGACTGATGTGCCACGCCAAGCATGCTGTAGCCGGCATAGGTCAGCCCCAGCAGGCCGCCCAGCCAGGCCAGCAGCCATTCAGAAGTTTGGCCCGGCGGATAGAACAGCAGAGCAAAACCCGTGCCCAGCAGAATAGCCGCGCATGCTGCGCCAGCCAAGACGGCTTGCGTGGAGCGCGCGAACAGGTGGTCACACCAGCGACCGATCCAGGGGTCGATGATGGCGTCGAACAGGCGTGCAGCCAACAGCACGGCGCCCATGGTGCCAAGCGGCATCCCGAACTCGCGCGCGTAGTGGTTGGGCAGGAGTACGTACAACGGCAGTGCGACGAATGCCAGCGGCAAGCCCAGCAAGCCATAGCGCCAGCCTTGACCGGTGCTCAGGTTCATGCGGCAGCCGATCCGAGCAGTGCCTTGCGCAAGGCCGGTTCGGAGCTCCTTGGCGAGAGCCAGATGCCGAAGAACAGTTCGGCGAAGCGGGGGTCGGAGATCGTGCCTTGCAGCTGCCCGTTGCGCAGGAAGCTCACACCTACGCCAGGGCGGTTGACACCGGTCAGCCGGTCCCCCGCTTGCACGTCGCCGAACAGCCCTTCCATGGACTGTTGCCAGGCGCGGGCCTGATCCTGCTCCAGCGGCTCCAGCCGCTGCATCTCAGCGATGGAGCGCCGAGCGATCGCCGCACCGGTGAACGGCCGCAGATACGCCAGTTCCAGGGCGAAAGGGTGCTGGACATACTGGACCCCGTGAAATCCGGGGCCGACCCACAAGGTGGCCTGGTAGACCTGCAGACCAAGAAAGCGAAAGGTCGAGGAGCCGCTGATCCGCGCGTCGGACCAGGTACCCGGCAACAACTGCAGCTTGTCTGTGGCATAGGCACCTGCGGGTTGGCCCAGCCCCTGCAACAGCAGGCAGCCCAGCCACAGCACGGTGTTGCGCAAGAGCATGGTGTTCAGTGGCGGCGTTGCAGAGTGAGCTGCACCACGTCGGTATTGGCTTCCTCGAACGCCGCTTCGCAGTAGCACAGGTAGAACTCCCAGATGCGGCAGAAGCGTTCGTCAAAGCCCTGGCTCAGCACTTGCTGGCGGGCAGCCAGAAAGTCTTCGTGCCAGATTTGCAGTGTGCGGGCGTAATCAGGTCCAAACGACAGGCTCTCCACCACGTCAAAACCGGCTATTTGCGCCTGCTCGTGCAGCGCCTTCGGACAAGGCAGGCAGCCGCCAGGAAATATGTACTGCTGGATGAAATCGGTAGAAGTGACGTAGCGATTGAAAAGGGCGTCATCGATGACGATGCTCTGGACGCAGGCACGGCCGCCCGGTCTGAGCAGCCGGTGCAAGGTCTGAAAATAAGTTGGCCAGTAGGCCTGACCCACGGCCTCGACCATTTCGATCGAGCAGATGGCATCGAAGGGCGCATCGGCAATGTCGCGGTAGTCCTGCAGTCGCAGATCGGCCATGTTGGCGGCGCCCAGCCGTTGCAGCCGTTGCTGTGCGAATGCCAGCTGCTCGGTGCTGAGCGTCACGCCGGTGACATGAGCGCCGAACTCCGTTACTGCGGTTTCCGCCAGTGCACCCCAGCCACAGCCCACTTCCAGCAGCCGCGTACCACTGCCAGCCCCAACTTGCTGCAGGGCGCGACGCATCTTGCTGCGTTGTGCCTGCTCCAGGCTGCGCCCAGGATCGCCTTCGAACAGACCCGCGGAGTAGTTCATCGTCTGGTCCAGCCACAGCGCATAGAAGTTGTTGCCCAGGTCGTAGTGCGCGTGGATGTTCTTCTGGCTGTTGCTGCGGGTGTTGCGATGCAACAAGTGCCGGATGCGGTACAGCAGGCGTCCAAGCCAGGTGCCATAGACCACCGCTTCCATGCTGGCCCGGTTGGCGACCAGGACCCGCAACAAGTCGGTCAAGTGCGGGGTGCTCCAATCGCCCGCCACATAGCCTTCGGCAAAGCCAATGTCTCCAGATTTGAGCGTGGCAGCAAAGGCATTCCAGTTGTGCATGATGATACTGGCATGGCATCCTTGGCTTCGGTTGCCGTAGTGCCGGGTCGAGCCGTCAGGCAGATGAATGCTCAGGCTGCCATGACGCATGCGCTCGAGCAAGGCGAGAACGCTGCGCGCCGCAGCGGGCGCGCTTTGTGGCAAGGCAAAGGGGACTGTGGTGCTGTTGCTCATGGCAGATGTGGGTTCAACGTGTGACAAAGGACGGGGGTACGCGGGGCTTGCGGAACCAGGGCGTGCGCATGAACGACAGGCGCAGGGCCTGCCAATGGATCCGAAACACCACGCCGAGTGTCAGGGCCGGGTATTGCCAGAACGCCTTGCGGCGGGAGTGCTGGCCCAGCGTTTCCAGTTGGCCGCTGATGCTGGTCTGGATCAGGGCTCCGAGCGCATCGTCATAGTCAACACGGGCGACCAGGCGGCCCGTACTGGCACTGTGCATGAAGCGAAAGCGGTAGCCGCCCTCCACGGGGCAGAACGGCGACACATGAAACACCTTCGCCGCTTCCAGCTGTTGCCCGTAGCGGGCACCCGGCAGCAGGTAGCAGTGGCGCTCGCCAAAGGTATTGTTGACTTCCACCACGATCACCTGCAGTGCGCCGGCCCTGTCATGGCAATACCAGAAGCTGACCGGTTTGAAGGTGTAGCCGAATACCCGGGGATAGCATTGCAGCCAGACCTCACCTTCGGCGCCAGCAATGCCTTCCTTGTGCAGCAGCTCATCGAGCCAGGCCAGGGCACCGCCCTTTTCCGGGCCGCGTCCATCTCCGTGGTCGGCGTCGTGGAAGCTGAGCCAGCTACTGCGGTTGCGCGCCAGCTCAGCGCTTGCCCGCTGCTGCAAGGCACGCATGGGCAGCATCAGGAAATAGCCCTGGTAGGCAAAGGCATTGACCCGGGGTCGCAGCCGGGTGTGGCGCACCGGACCGAAGCCGATCATTGGCGCAGCGTCGGCGAACAGCGATTTCATGCGGCCTTGCGCGCTAAGGTGCGGCCGGCGTGCAACAGCAGTGCCTGGGCTGCCTTGCGACCGGCCTTGAGACCGTCTTCATGGAAGCCGTAGCCCATCCATGCGCCGCAAAAATAGGTGTGGTTCTGCCCCTGCATTTGTGGCACGCGCCCTTGCGCCCTCACTGCAGCCAGGTCGAAAACGGGATGTGCATAGTCGTATTCGCCCAGAACCAGTCCGCGCGCGATCGGACGCTGTGGATTGAGCGATACCACCAGCGGCTGCGCGAAAGGCAGGGGTTGCAGGCGGTTGAGCAGGTAGTGCAGACAGACCTGGACTGACCCGTCGGCGCCGCTGCGCTCGTAATTCCAGGCGGCCCAGGCGCGCTTGCTGCTGGGCAGTACTGCAGTGTCGGTATGCAACAGTGCGCGATTGGCCTGGTAGCGGATGGCACCCAGAGTTTCCTGTTCGGCACGGCTGGGCCGAGCCAGCAGAGCAAGCGACTGGTCCGAATGTGTTGCCAGCACCAGCTTGTCAAAGCGCTGCCATTGACCATGGCTGTGAATGAGCACACCTTCGGCATCGCGCACGATGGACAGCACCGGTGTGGCCAGGCGCTTGTCGGCGATGCGCTCGACAATCTTCTGGACGTAGCGACGTGCCCCGCCAGCCACTGTCCACCATTGGGGCCGGTCACGTACCTGAATCAGACCGTGGTTGTGGCAAAAGCGCAGCATCGTGGCCAGATGAAACTGCAACATCTGATCGGTAGGACAACTCCAGATGCTGCCAATCATCGGCAGCAGATACCAGTTGCGGAACTCTGCGCTGAAACCCTGAGCCCGCAGGAAATGACCCAAGGGCTGCATCAGTTCGGCGCCACCCTCGCTAGTGGGCAATTGCTGCGCCAGCTGGGTTGCAAGTCCGTTGAACCGCAACAGCTCGCGCAACATCTTGAGAAACCGCCGGTCCAGCAGATTGCGGCGCTGGGCGAAGACGCCATTCAGGTCCGAGCCGCTCCACTCCAGCATGGAGCCACCCGCCGTGCGCGGCGTCTGGACCGAAAACGACATGTCCGAGGGCGCTCGGGGGACGCCAAGCTCGGCCAGCAACGCGATGAACTCGGGATAGGTGCGCTCGTTGAAGACCAGAAAGCCGGTGTCCACACCATGTGTTGTCTCGCCAGTAGCCGTGGGCAAGGTGACGTCGACCGTGTGGGTGTGGCCGCCGAAATAGTCTCCCGCCTCAAACAGGCTGACGTCGGCCTTGCCATGCAGCGCGTGCGCAGCCGACAGACCCGATATGCCTGAACCAACGACAGCAACTTTCATGGGGCTGCAGCCGTGAACAAAGGTGCCGCTGCGCGCCCCGGAACGAAGGTCAAGAGGAGGGAGAAGTAGCGCTTCGGGATTGCGCGCCAAGCCCAAAGGCTCGACCGGCGCAGCGGCAGAAAAGAGGGCTGCGCGGGTCCGTTGTCGGGCGACTGGCAGTTCGGGATGCAGGCTGCGGGCTGATGCATACGACTATTTGGTATTATTGTGACCAATTGGTAATTTATTGAAGCGTATAGTATCAACAATCTGCGATGCGTGCACCTCAAAACCCGCAAAGTCATAGGGAAACGTCCGGATTGCAGGTGGTGCAGGTAGCGCGGCATGCTTGGAGTACGCTCCCGCAGTGCGACCGGATGTCAAGCTGTATTCACAATGGCGGCCTAGAATTGACGCTGCTGCAAAGGATCGCCATGCTCTATCCTGAACTCTTCAAACAACTGGAAGCGGTGCGCTGGAACATGGAGAAGGACATTCCATGGTCGGACTTTGACTCCGCCCGGTTGTCGGATGACCAGGCCAGCACTATCAAGATGAACGCAATCACGGAATGGGCCGCCTTGCCTGCAACCGAGATGTTTTTGCGTGACAACCGCCATGACAGCGACTTTTCGGCGTTCATGTCGGTTTGGTTCTTTGAGGAACAAAAGCACTCCTTGGTGCTGATGGAGTATTTGCGTCGTTTCCGCCCGGAATGGTCGCCGACGGAAGCCGAGCTGCATGATGTGCGCTTCGAGTTCGATCCGGCTCCTGTACTTGAGACCCTGATGCTGCACTTTTGCGGTGAAATCCGGCTCAACCATTGGTATCGGCGGGCCAGCCAGTGGCACACCGAACCCGTGATCAAACACATCTATACCCGGCTTAGCCAGGATGAGGCCCGGCATGGCGGCGCCTACTTGAAATACATGCGCCGTGCCATCAACAACTTTGGTGTGGAGGCCAAGTCCGCCTTTGCCAAGGTGGGCGTGCTCATGGCCAGTGCCAGGCGTACAGCCCAGGCCTTGCACCCAACCAACCTGCATGTCAACAAGGCCCTTTTTCCGCGCGATACCGTACAAAGCCGCCTACCCAACCCGGAATGGCTGGAGCACTGGTTGGATAAGCAGATCAAGTTCGACGCTGTATGGGAAACCAAGGTTGTGGACCGGATTCTGCACAACCTCAGTCTGCTGCTGAATCGCAGCTTTGGTACGGTGCAGGAGCTCAACAAGTACCGCAAGGACCTGGCGCGCGAGCTGGCCGTCGCCATGTCTCAGGGGGCGTCACCAAAGTCGGCTTGAGCCAGGGGCCGTTGTCAGCGCCAACATCCGGTTCAGATTGATTTTGACTTTGATGTCGCGGTGGGCCACGCTTGCCACGATACGGAACTCTCGCTGGCTGCTGTCGCGGATGCCATGCTCCACGGTGGGCATGCCTTCGCGATTGACCAGTACAGCCACCCGCGGTGTGGTGGTGTTGGCACCGCGTCGAACGACGACGGCAATCTCGTTCGTGGCCAGGCGTACAAATGATCCCGGCGAGTAGATGCCCACAGCCTTGATCAAGGCTGCGCCGGCCTCATCAATCTGGCGTTCTTCGTCAAAGTAGGTGGCCTGCATCGCGGCCGCTGGCGAAGTGGGCACCCGCGACGCCCGGGGCGCCAACCGAGCTGCAAACATATCGGCACGCTGGATCAGACGGGCCATCTGCTCCCCTGGCGCCCTGGGCGCAAGGGGGCCGGCAACGTGGGTGTGGTGATGGCGTACCGCCAGCAGCCATTGGGAATCATTGACACCGAGTTGGCGCAACAGATCCACGGAACGTGCCGGATGATCTTCGATTTGGCGTCGCTGCTGCGCGCTGGGCGGCTCCAACTGCGCGGCCAATCGATCCTGCAACTCGGTCATTCCGATATTCATCGTCAGGGCTGCCATGCACAGGGTGTTCTCCATCGCCTCGGACCAGCCCAGCACCTCATGGGCTGCAAGTGAACACATAACGCTGACCAGCATCGCGTGGGTAGCGCTGTAGAGCTCGATTTCGGTTGCAGACAGATGGATCAGTGCAAACAAGGTGCCGTCCGGGTTACGTCGGCCATAGCGACGCAGCAGCGCCTGCAGGCGCCCCAGCCTGTCCGGAAATTGCGTCGGGTTGCTGTCGTGCAGCAGGCTACTGGCCTGAACCTGCAGATCCAGCCAGTCCGGAAAATCGTCGTCGGTATCGATGCGGCCATTGTCCAGGTCTTTGGAGGTGATCCTCGCCTGTGCGATCTTTCCCAGAGGCTTTTCGTCCCGCACCAGGTCGTAAAGTTTGCCGACGAAAGCGCGCTGGTGACTGTCCGACTCGGACACGTCAATAAAGAAATCCAGTCCGCGACCACGGATAACCTCCAGATCATCCCGGGAGCCCACCACAAAGCCCTTACTGGCGAGCAGGGTCCCGTCTTCGTCGCGCAAGGCGAACGGCAGAGGATGCCCAATCGGGATCGATTGAATACTAATCGAGACGAGGTTCATGAAGACCAGTGACTGTGCAAGCGGTATTCTGGAAGTTCAACCCAGGAGCTTACGCCAAAGTCCGCCCTGCTAGCATTGATAACATGCTCGACTTGCCCCCCAATTCCGCCCTCTCGCGCAAGATTCAGCCACGCGATCAGGCTGGTCTGGTATTGCAACAACTGGCGAGGCCCTGGGTGTTCACCAATGGCGTATTCGATGTGCTGCACCGTGGCCACGTCCTGTATCTGGAGCAGGCGCGGGCAATGGGAGCCAGCTTGGTGGTTGCGCTCAACAGCGATACCTCGGCACGTCGACTGGGCAAAGGAGCCGATCGACCACTCAACAACGAAGGCGACCGTGCCTTGGTGGTGGCCGCTTTGGAGTCGGTCAGCCTGGTAACCTGGTTTGACGAAGACACGCCCCTGGAACTGGTGGGTGAGCTGCGCCCGGACTTCCTGGTCAAGGGTGGTGACTACGACATGACAAAGTTGGCCGAAAGCCGTCTTGTTCAAGGCTATGGCGGACAAGCACTGGCCATCGCCTTTGTCGATGGGTACTCCACCAGCAAACTGGTTGCTCGTATCCGCCAGAGCGCGCAGTCCTGAGGGACCAGCCGGACTCAGCCGGCGTTGTGCCCGGGCCGTGTGGCAGCCGGCTCCGGCGTCGTACCAAAAACGCTGGTCCACAGTGACAGTACGGCCGCGCGCTCGGACTGCAGGCTGTCCGGGCCGACCTGCGTCGGCGCTTCGTCCAGACGTGCGCGGTGTTGCACGCGACGCAATTCCCGGTAGGCATGGGCGGCAATAGCGCCCATTCCGCTGGGCAAGAGACCTGTTGCTTCGCTGCGCAACAGCAATGCGATGTTGCCAACGTTGTCAATCAGCTCACGATGCACGGCAGCCTGCGACAGTATCAAGAACTGCACCGCGAACTCGACATCGACCATGCCACCAGCACTGTGTTTCACGTCAAATTGCGCATCCCTCACCGGGTGGGCAGTACGAACCTTCTCCCGCAT
>JANMKM010000626.1:0-10717 GCA_031372035.1 Rhodoferax sp.
GTCCGGCGCCAGGCAGCACGGGCCCACGCGCTGCGCCTGCTGCAGGCCTTTGACGTGCGCGGTGGCGGCCACGACGTGGCCGCGCGGTCGCTCTCCGGCGGCAACATGCAGAAGCTGATCCTGGGGCGGGCCCTGCTGGCGCCCGCCGTGCCCGGCGACACCCCGGAAGCAGCGCCCGCGACACAGCCACCCGTGCCACGCCTGATCGTGGCGCACCAGCCCACCTGGGGCCTGGACATCGGCGCCGTGGCCTATGTGCAGCAGCAGCTGATTGCCGCGCGCGACGCCGGCGCGGCGGTGCTGCTGATCTCCGACGACCTGGACGAGGTACTGGCACTGGGGGACCGGGTCGCGGTGATGCACGCAGGGCACCTGAGCGAGGCATTGCCGGCACTGGAATGGACCCGCGAGGCCATTGGACTGGCCATGGCAGGGGCAGCGGTCTCGCACGCCGCCCCCCAAGCGCAAGGCGCAGAACGCGCCAGCGGGGCCCGTTGATGAGGCTGGAAAAGCGCGCCCAGACCTCGCTGCCAGCCCTGGTGCTGGCACCGGTCGGCGCCGTGGTCTTCACCATGGCCGTGAGCGCCCTGCTGGTGCTCTGGGCTGGCGCACCGGTGGCGCAAACCTACGGCCTGCTACTGAGCGGCGGCTTCGGCTCGGTCTTTGCCTGGAGCGAAACGCTGACGCGGGCCATCCCCCTGGTCATGACCGGCCTGGCCGCCACCGTGGCCTTCAAGGCCAGGCTCTACAACATCGGCGCCGAGGGCCAGCTCTATGCCGGCGCACTGGCGGCCGTGGCGGTGGGCGGGCTGCACGGTGGCAACGGCTTTGACCTGCCGATACCCCTGCTGTTTGCCCTGATGCTGCTGGCCGCGGCCCTGGCCGGCGCCCTGCTGCTGCTGGGCCCGGCGCTGCTCAAGGCGCGGCTCGGTGTGGACGAGGTCGTGACCACGCTGCTGCTGAATTTCATCGTGCTGCTGCTGGTCTCGGCCATGCTCGACGGCCCGATGAAGGACCCCACAGCCCTGGGCTGGCCGCAAAGCGTGGCGCTCAATGGCGAGCTGGAGCTTGGCAAGCTGATCGCGCAGACCCGGGTGCACACCGGGCTGCTGTGGGCCTGCGGCTTTGCCGTGCTGCTGTGGGCCTTGTTCAAGTACACCGTGTTGGGCTTCGACATCCGGGCGCTGGGTGCCAACCCCAAGGCCGCCGCCTTTGCCGGCGTGCCGGTGACGCGCACGGTGGTGCTGGTGGCCATGCTCTCGGGCGCGCTGGCCGGGCTGGCAGGCGCGATCGAGGTCGCGGGCCGCACCGGCTATGTCACGCTCGACATGTCGCCCGGCTACGGCTACAGCGGCATCGTGATCGCCATGCTGGCGGCCCTGCATCCGCTGGGTGTGCTGCTGGCATCGGTGTTCGTGGCCGGCGTGCTGGTGGGCGCCGACAGCATGAGCCGCGCCATCAACGTGCCCACCTACATCGCCGACGTGATCGTCGCCGCATCGCTGCTGTCGGTGCTGGTGGCAACGCTGCTGACGCAATACCGGGTGCGATGGAAATGAGCGAATTCATGGACATCCTCGCCAACCCGTCCTTCTGGATCGCGGTGCTGCGCATTGCCACGCCGTTGATCCTGGGCACGCTGGGCGTGCTGCTGTGCGAGCGCGCCGGTGTGCTGAACCTGGGCATCGAGGGCATCATGGTGGCTGGCGCCTTTGCCGGCTGGCTGGCGGTGTACCAGGGGGCGCCGCTGTGGCTGGGCGTGGCCGTGGCCGCATTCACCGGTGCAGCCTTCGGTGCCTTGCACGCCATGCTCACGGTCGGCCTGGCCTTGTCGCAGCACGTGGCCGGACTGGGCATCACGCTGCTGGCCACGTCGCTCAGCTACTACGGCTACCGCGTCAGTTTCCCAAAGGTGAACACGCCACCCACCGTGACGCCCTTTGCCGAGATGGACTGGCTGCCCATTCCCATCCTGCAGCACCAGACCGCGCTCACGCTGCTGGCATTGGCGCTGGTTCCGACTATTGGCTACCTGCTGTACCGCACGCCGGCCGGGCTGGCGCTGCGCATGGTGGGCGAGAACCCGCAGGCGGCCGAAGGCCAGGGCGTGTCGGTGGCCGCCACCCGCAGCGCCGCCATCATTGCCGGCTCGGCGCTGATGGGCGTGGCCGGGTCCTTCCTGACGCTGTCGGCCTTCAATGCCTTTTTCTTCAACATGGTCAACGGCCGCGGCTGGATTTGCGTGGCGCTGGTGGTGTTCGCCTCCTGGCGCCCGGGCAAGGCGCTGCTGGGCGCCCTGCTGTTTGCCTTCTTTGACGCCCTGCAGCTGCGGCTGCAGCAGTCCAGCTGGGGGGTGTTGCCGTACCAGCTGTACCTGATGCTGCCCTACGCCCTGTCGATCGTGGCGCTGGTGCTGGTGGCGCGCAAGGCCAGCTACCCGCAAGCCCTGATGAAGCCCTACCGCAAGGGCGAACGCTGAGCGGGGCTGATCGACGCCGCCTCACACCCATTCACCATGAAGAACTCCAACCATGCTTGATCTCCTTGTCAAAAATGCCACCTTGCCCGACGGGCGCAGCGGCATGGCTCTGGGCGTGCAGGACGGCCGCATCGTGCATCTGGCCTCGCACATGGAGGCGCCGGCGCACGAGGTGCTGGACGCGCAGGGCCTGTTGCTGAGCCCGCCCTTTGTCGACGCCCATTTCCACATGGACGCCACGCTCAGCCACGGCCTGCCACGGGTCAACCAGAGTGGCACGCTGCTGGAAGGCATCGCCCTGTGGGGCGAGCTCAAGCCCTTGCTGACGCACGAAGCCCTGTTGCAGCGCGCCCTGGCCTACTGCGACTGGGCCGTGGCCCGCGGCCTGTTGGCCGTCCGTTCGCACGTGGACATCTGCGACCCCCGGCTGCTGGCAGTGGGCGCCCTGCTGGAAGTCAAGCGCAAGGTTGCGCCCTATCTGGACTTGCAACTCGTGGCTTTTCCGCAGGACGGCATTCTGCGCGACCCGAACGCCATGGCGCTGCTGAAGAAGGCGCTGGATCTGGGCGTGGATGTGGTGGGCGGCATTCCGCACTTCGAGCGCACCATGGCCGAGGGGGCGCTCAGCGTGAAGCTGCTGTGCGAGCTGGCTGCCGACCAGGGTCGGCTGGTGGACATGCACTGTGACGAATCCGACGACCCGCTGTCGCGCCATGTCGAGACTCTGGCCTTCGAGACCCAGCGCCTGGGCCTGCAGGGCCGGGTCACGGGCTCGCACCTGACCTCCATGCATTCCATGGACAACTACTACGTCTCCAAACTGCTGCCGCTGATGGCTGAAGGCCAGCTGCATGTGGTGAGCAACCCGCTGATCAACATCACGCTGCAGGGCCGGCACGACAGCTACCCCAGGCGCCGCGGCATGACCCGTGTGCCCGAGCTGCTGGCCCACGGCGTGAACGTGGCCTTCGGCCAGGACTGCGTGATGGATCCCTGGTATTCGCTCGGCTCCGGCGACATGCTGGAGGTGGCCGGCATGGGCCTGCACGTGGCTCAGATGACCAGCCAGGCCGCCATGCGCCATTGCTTTGACGCAGTCACGGTGAATGCCGCGAAGGTGATGCACCTGCAGGGCTACGGCCTGGCGCCGGGCTGCCATGCCGACTTCGTACTGCTGCAGGCGCGCGACCCGGTGGAGGCGATCCGCCTGCGCGCCACCCGGCTCAAGGTCTACCGCCGCGGCAAGCTGCTGGCCGAGTCGCCGGCGGCTACGGCGGCACTGCATCTGCCCGGCCGGCCGGCGGCCACGTCGTTCAGGCCTCCGGTAGCGGACTGAAGGCGCAGCGGCCGGCGCGCAGCCGGGCTCTACGGAAGCACCGCGCTCCACAGCGTCCGTGAGACCCTTTTTCCAGGCTGGTCCAACACTTTCCAGATCTGCGTCCAGTCGCCGGCCTCGATCGCATCCAATGCCGCGGCCGTGGCGTCCATGATGTCGAGGTACAGGTTGCAGATCTCATGTTCGAAGATGACCGAGATCCCCCTCCAGCCTTGGAACTTGTGGTCCAGACGGGAACCAATGCCATCCAGCAGGCGCACCAGGCCGTCTTTGCTGGCACCCGGCGGCATGCCCGTTCCGGAAGCTCCAGGGCCACTGGCAAGCAGAGCCATCACGTCGACAATGCCGGCGCCGTAGCGCGTGTGGTCCCAGCGTGCCGGTACCCGGGCTGACGCCCGCAACTGGCGCCCGAATAACTCCTGCAGCCGGTAGCCCGGGCCCAGCGCCGCCTTCTGTAGCGCGCCTTTGCCATGAAAAGCAAGCCACAGCGCGGCCACCGCGGCTGTATGGGCGGTCGCGTAAGAGGTACCGCTGCCCAGCTGGACACCCGTGGGTGCGGCTGTGGGCTCGGCCACCCACACGTCTTCTCCCGGCGCAGCAATGTCCACGCGCGGCCCCCGGCTCGAATTCGACCAAGGCTCGTCAAAGACATTGCTGGCGGCGACCGCGATGGTTTCCGGGTACCGGGCCGGCCACACCACGGTTCGCACATTGTTGCCAGCTGCGGCCACGACAACGAGCTCATTGGTCAGCGCATGCTGGATGGCCTGGTGCAGCGCCCGCGCCGGCCGGCCACCCAGACTCATTGACACCACGTCACAGTTGGAGCCCGTGGCGTGCCAGACCCCGCGCGCCACGTCACTAGCGAAGATCACGACCACGCTGCGGATGCAGCGCACCGGCACATAGGTCGTGTGGCGGGCCACGCCGGTGATCTGCCCGGGTCCCGTGGTTCCCGGGGGTGGAACCGGCATAACCCCACCCGCACTCATCATCACACTGCCGGTACGGGTGCCATGGCCGGGATTCATGGGGAATCCATAGTTCATGGGGTCGCTGGCATTGCCGCCGGCCGTGATGAAATCCTGGGCCCGGCCCAGATCGAGGTTGCCCTTGTCCAGATCCACGTGGTCGGTCCAGCCGGTGTCCAGATGGGCGATGGCCACGCCCTGGCCATCCGACAGCCCCGGCGACACGGGCACCAGCGTCCAGGCCCGATCCACCCGCATGTTGCGCAGGGCCCAGGCCTTGTCGTTCATGACCAGCGGCGAAGTCACCGACGCGGATGGTCCGCTGGAGCCCGCGCCGAACCCGAAGTAGGGAAGATCCGGCTCCGTACTGCGTATGCCCGGGTCCGACATCAAGGCATAGGCGGCGTCATACGGATTGCGCGCGAGCGACCCGAAGGCAACGCCCTCGAGGCTGGCCAGGAAGAATGCATCCAGGCCGTCCGGTACGGCGTTGTCGCCCGCCGGACCAAACAGAGGCTCCACGCGAAAGCCCGCAAGGCCATCCGGGGGCGCGCCCCAGATCTCCCGAACAATTCCCATGACGGCCTGGGCCGACGACCTGCCGACCGTCTCGATGATGAACCGGAGCCCTCTTTCGCGCACGTAGCGCGCCAGCGGGTCATCGCCCGGGGGCAAGGCAGATGCCTGCGCGATGTCGGCCCAGAACAGCCTGGTGTCAAAAAATTCGCGCGCTGACCAAGGCAGATCCATACGGCTCCCGTCCTCTCAATCCACGTGCGCCATGATAGGGCCGACACCGTTGACCGGGACTCACACTGCCTATACCCTTGCGACGCCAACCTGATGCCAACAAGGAGTCTTCATGCGTTTCTTGCAAAGAATCGTCGCGGTCATGCTGTTGCCGTGCAGCGCGCTGGTTGCCATGGCGCAATCGGAGGCAGAGTATCCCAACCGCCCCATCAAGTGGATCGTGCCTTATCCGCCGGGCGGGACCACCGATCTGCTGGCGCGCCTGATGGGACAGTGGCTCTCGACCCGGCTGGGGCAGCAGGTGGTCATCGAGAACCGCGCCGGCGGCGGCAACAACATCGGCACCGAGTTCGCCATCAAGGCAGCACCTGACGGCTACACAATTCTTCTCGTGAACCCGGCGAACGCCATCAATGCCACGCTGTACAAGAGCCTGCCCTTCAATTTCCTGAATGACATGGTGCCTGTGGCCGGCATCATCCGCGTGCCCAACGTGATGACAGTCACCAGGAACTTCCCGGCCAGGACCATCGCCGAGTTCATTGCATACGGCAAGCAGAACCCGGACAAGATCAACATGGCCTCATCGGGGTCCGGAACGTCGGTACACCTGTCGGGCGAAATGTTCAAGGCCATGAGCGGCACGCCGATGAAGCACATTCCGTACAAGGGCGCCGGCCCGGCCACCACCGACCTGATCGGCGGCCAGGTCGACGTGATCTTCGACAACATGCCATCCATCATTGGCCACATCCGCGGCGGCACGGTGCGTGCACTGGGGGTTACAAGTGCCGAGCGCTCGCCCGCATTGCCGGATGTGCCTGCCATCGCCGAGGTCGTGCCCGGTTACGAGGCCAGCGCCTGGTTTGGCGCCGGAGCGCCCAAAGGAACGCCTGCCTATGCCATTGCCCGGTTGAACCGCGAAATCAATGCGGCACTTGCAGATCCCGTGATGAAAGCCAGGCTGGCAGATCTGGGTGGCGTGCCGATTGCCGGCACGCCCGAACAATTCTGGGCCATCCATCGCATGGAGACCGAGAAGTGGGGCAAGATCGTTGTCAGTTCCGGGGCCAAGGCGGAATAGCACACAGCCAGGTGCTCCGACGGCTACGCTTTCGTTGCATCCGCCCGGTCGACCCGGGCAGACTTCGTTAATGCCGTAGTGGTCTGTGGGATCAAGCCGACGAGGTACTCAGCTCCGCGGCCGTCCCCCGTCGGCCTGCGGCCTCCTCCTTTACGCCGCTGCGCCGAGCACCCCGCCAGCCTGATATCGCGTTCGGGATGCTCTGAAGAAATCCCTTCTGCTACAAAAGTGGTAGCTGTCCGCAGCTGTTCCATGCGCCTTTCGGCCACTTCTGAGAGCGAAAAGCTGGTGAAAATGCGGTCTGATGCTCTGAGTCTGGCGTCGATGACGTTTCATGTCGAATGGTATTATTGTTTTCGACATATGTGGCTGCAGTGCACCCCCTCACCCTAACCCTCTCCCCCAAGGGGGCGAGGGGGAGTAGGCGGACAGCGCACGCCAACCACATGCGCTGCCGAGGATGCCGGGGTGGGTGGCGTAGCGAAGTATCAGGAGGAGACGGAGGCCGCAGGCCGACGGCGGGGGACATTTGCGGAGCTATCCACCCCGGTGTCCTCGGCTCGCCAACGCTGCGGCCAATCTCGCGCATCCGGACCAAAAGCCATTCACAATGCAACCATACCGCCCGCATCGTGCGGCACTAGTCTGCAACTCCATCCCCCATGAACAAGTTCTGTACCGCCGCGCTGCTGGCACTGACGCTACTGGGCCAGGCCCACGCCGATGACGCGCTCAAGGCCGCCATTGCCGCACCGCACCGCACACCCGCCTTTGCGCTGCGCGACGTCTGGCGCCATCCGTATGAGACGCTCAGCTTCTTCGGCATCCGCCCGGAGATGACCGTGGTGGAACTCAGCCCTGGCGGCGGTTGGTACACCGAGATCCTGGCGCCGTATCTGCGCGACAAGGGCCGGCTGGTCCTGGCAGCGGACGATCCGCTGTCCACCGATGCCTACCGGCGCCGCAGTGGCGAGCGGCTGCAGTCCAAGCTGGCGGCCCTGCCAGCCGTCTATGGCCGGGTGCAGCTGGCGGTGTTCGCACCGCCTTTGAGGCTGCAGTACGCAGCACCCGGCAGCGCCGACCTGGTGCTGACCTTTCGCAATGTGCACAACTGGGTCGAGGACGGCGAGGACGTGGCTCGGGCCGTGTTCCAGAGCGCCTTCGACAGCCTCAAGCCCGGTGGTGTGTTTGGCGTGGTGGAGCACCGGCTGCCGGCCGACCGGGTGCAGGACGCCAAGACCAGCACCGGCTATGTGCATGTGGCCTATGTCACGCGGCTGGCGCAGTCCGTGGGCTTTCGCCTGGCCGGCGCCTCCGAGGTCAATGCCAACCCCAGGGACTCGGCCGATCACCCGGGCGGTGTCTGGGCCTTGCCGCCCTCCTACGCCAACAAGGACAAGGAGCGCGAACGCTTTGCCGCCATTGGCGAGAGCGACCGCATGACGCTGCGTTTCGTCAAGCCCTGAGGCTGGGCCACAGCCCGCCGCCGGCCGGTGGCAGCGACAGTGGCATGATTGCGACCTTTGCCCAGAAACCCGCCCGCCTGATGACCGATACCCCCGAGCCACCCGTGTCCACCGAACCGCCAGCCGCCGCGCCTGCTCTCTTGTCGCCTTCGGCCGAGCCAACGGCCCTGGAGCCGGGAGCCGTGCAATCGCCCGTCGCAGCTCCAGCAGCGCCCAAGCAGCGGCCACCCCGCAGTGGCAAGCCAGCCGGCCGCCGTCCCCAGCCGGCAGCACCCGCAAGCCAACGCCCGCCGCGTAGCCACCCGCTGCTGGAGAAATTGGCGGCGCTCTACCCGCAGCTGTTCGGCGAGAACTTCCTGCCCCTGAAGCGCGGCATCTTCCAGGACCTGCTGGCGGCGCACCCGCAGGAACTGGAGGCTGCGGCCCTGAAGGAGGCGATGGCCATCCATGCCCGCTCCACCCGCTACCTCACGGTGGTGGCATCGGGCCTGCAGCGGCACGACCTGAAAGGCCAGCCGGTGGAGGACATGGCGCCGGAGCATATCTATCAGGCGCTGCTGGAGGTGTTCCGCCGGCGCCACAACCGCACCGGCGAGGACCTGCGCGACAAGCTGCGCCAGCGCATCATTCAGGCCTTCGATCAGTCCGGCATGTCCCTGGCCGACTACGGCGAGCGCATGCGCAGCCGCGACGAAGCCGCCAATGCGGTGCTGGACGCGGCCCTGGCCGAACTGGCCACGCGTGCCGCCCGGGACGAGGCGCTGCTGCGCGCCTTTGAGGCCAGCGGCCAGAGCGTGGAGGCGTTTGCCAACATGTACGGCATGCAGCCCAAGCTGGCGGCCCAGGCACTGGAGCGCGCCCGCCGGCCTCGCCCTGCTGCAGCTGTACCGGCAGCAGCGCCAGCAGACCCCGTGGATGAAGCAGCTGTAGAGGCGCCCGCTGCCGCAGATGCTTCGGGGGACGCATGAACCGGGTGCTGGCCCACACCGGCGTGCGCTACCCCATCGTGCAGGCGCCGATGGGCTGGATCGCCCGCACCCAGCTGGCATCGGCCGTGTCGCGTGCCGGCGGCCTGGGCATCATCGAGACATCATCCGGCGAGACCGCAAACTGCCAGGCCGAGATCAGCAAGATGCAGGCACTGGGTCTGCCCTTTGGCGTGAACCTGCCGATCCGCTTCCTGCGTGACGACGCCATGCTGCGCTTCGTCTGCGACAGTGGCGTGCGCTTTGTCACCACCTCGGCCGGCAGCCCGGCCAAGTTCGTGCAGCCGCTGCATGCGGCCGGCATCACCGTGTACCACGCCGTGCCGACGCTGGACGCCGCGCTCAAGTGCGTGGACGCCGGCATCGACGGCCTGGTGGTGGAAGGCGCCGAGGGCGGCGGCTTCAAGAACCCGGAAGAGGTCTCCACGCTGGTGCTGCTGCAGGCGATCCGCGCCCGCACCGACGTGCCGATGATCGCGGCCGGCGGCATCTGCGACGGCCGCGGCATGGCGGCTGCCTTTGCCCTGGGCGCCGAAGGCATACAGATGGGCACCCGCTTTGTCAGCAGCCTGGAGAGCCCGGTACATGCCAACTACAAGAATGCCATCGTCGCCGCCAAGGAGACCGGCACCTGGGTGCTGAACCAGAAGTCCACGCCCTGCATCCGGGCGCTGAAGTCGCAGCGCACCCAGGCCATCCATGACGCCGGCCTGATGCCCGCCGACGCCCTGGCTGGCATCCGCAGCCTGTACTTCGACGGCGACATGGAAGCCGCCCCGGCCCTGGCCGGCCAAAGCGCCGGGCTGATCGACAGCGTGAAGTCGGTGCAGGACATCATCGAGGGCACCGTGGACGAATTCTTCGCCATCACGCAGCGGCTGGGGGCTTTGGCGCAGGAGCACAGTTTCGGCTGATTTCCATGTTGACAGGCGGCTTGCGTTCGCCGCCGACATGCCGAGCACGCACCAGTCACCAAGGGCCGTCATATCGCAGTCAATTTACGGTTGTTCGATTGCCCTCCACGAGTCGTTGGTAGCGGGCGGCTGACGCGCAGAAGCAAAGATCCACGGCGACGCCAGTTCGCCGTCATTCGCCCTGGTGGCAGGCCAGCAAATTGGTTTCAATGCTCTCGACCAGTGCCAACGCGGCGGGAGACAGCGCCGTGCGCTTGCGCATAGCCACCAACAGGTGCCGCTTCACATCCAGACCGTCGAGCGCCATCACCTTCAGTCCCAAGGCTTCGGCGTACAAGGACGCGCCCGATCGCGGTAGCACCGTCACCCCCAGTCCGGCTGACACCAGCCGGCACATGGCGTCAAAACTGCGGGCCTGGACGCGGATACGCAGGTTGCGGCCGCTGGCTTCTGCCGCGGCACTGATCTTGCGGGTCAGCGACGCTGTACGGCTCAAGCTGACGAAGTCGTAGTCCAGCGCCCGTTCGAGCGCAACCGGCCCAGGACCGGCCAAGGGGTGCCCAGCAGGCGTGATCAACACGACCTCGTCGACATTACAAACGAAGGTCTCTAGGCCCTCCCTGGGCGTGTTGTCGCCGATGACGGCGAGTTCAGCGGCGCCCGTCGCCACCAGGCGGACCGCTTCTTCGCTCAGCGTGTCCACTAGATCGATGCGCACATCGGGTTGCCGC
>JANMKM010000636.1:0-2955 GCA_031372035.1 Rhodoferax sp.
TCCGGCGTGCAAACACATCTGTCCGCCACCCCAGCATCCCCGGCGTGCAAACGCATCTGTCTGCCACTCCGGCGTCCTCGCTCGCCAATGCTCTGCCTGCGTTCATGCCTTCCAGCAGACGATACAGGCCCTAAACTCTTGCCATGCATTCCGTGGACCAGCAGTGGGAAGAACGTGTCGCCGCTTTGTGGCGGCGTGTGGAGACACTGCAACCGGAGGAATTGGTGTGTGCTGTGGATGCCCTGGCCGACGAACGCGCCGATGATGACGCGACGGCGCTGTTCGAGCGCGCCTGCGCCCGTGACACGGCGGGTCTGGAGGCTGAGGCCGAGGGCTTTTACCGCGCGGCCCTGGTCAGCGGCGCTCTGGACCCTTACCGCAGCAGCCGGGCCAGCATCCAGCTGGCGAGCACGCTGCGCATCCTGGGGCGGCTGGAAGAGAGCGAGCAGTTGCTGGTGCAGGAGCTGGACCGGCAGCTGCAGACCGGTAGCCAGGCGTTGCATGACGAGGCCCGGGCCACCCTGGCGCTGACCTATGTGGCGCAGGGCCGCGGCATCGAGGCAGCCGGCCTGGCGCTGCTGACGCTGGTGCCGCATCTCACGCGCTACCAGCGTTCCATGGCGGGCAATGCGGCGCGACTGGTGCGCAAGACCTGGGAGGTCGCATGACGCAGGGCCCCGGCTCCGGGTTGGGAGCAGCATGAGCCGGCACGTGGCCCTGTTGCGTGGCGTGAATGTGGGCAAGGCCAAGCGCATTGCCATGGCGGACCTGCGGGCGCTGCTGGAATCACTGGGCTACAGCAACGTGCGCACCCTGCTCAACAGTGGCAACGCCGTGTTTGATGCGCCCAATGCATCGAAAGCCAAACATGCGCAACGGATCCAGGCGGCGCTGTTGCAAGAACTGGGCTTGGATGCTCTGGTGATCGTCAAGTCCGCCGAGGAATTGGCGGCAGCCGTAGCCGGGAACCCGCTGCTGGACGTGGCCACCGATTCGTCACGGCTGTTGTTGGCCTTCACCAATGACGCTACTGCACTGGCGGCGATCGGATCGATGCCGCGGACTGGCTGGGGCGATGACCTGGTGGCAGTAGGTCAGGACGCGGCCTATGTCTGGTGCGCCAGCGGCATCCTGGAGAGCAAGGCGGCAGTGGCGCTGCTGAAAGGTCTGGCCAACAGCGGTACCACGCGCAACTGGGCCACGGTGGAGAAGCTGCACGCCATGCTGCAGTCCGGGGGCTGACAATCCGCGGGCCAGGCTTTACCCTTTGCTTGCATGAACATCACCACCATCGAGGCCCTGCGCCAGCTCTACAACACGCCGCAGGAGCGAGCCGTGCGCAAGCAGATTTCCGCGCTCGACCAGCACTGCCGCGACTTCATTGCATTCTCACCCTTCCTGGTGCTGGCCACCAGCGACCTGGCCCACAACCTCGATGCCTCGCCGCGCGGCGGCGCACCAGGCTTCGTCAAGGTGGATGCCGATGGCGCGCTGCTGATATCCGACGCCCCAGGCAACAACCGGCTGGATTCGTTCGAGAACATTGTCCACACCGGGCGCGCCGGGCTGATCTTCCTGATACCCGGTTTCGATGAGACGCTGCGCGTCAATGGCCGCGCCAGTTTGTCCACGGCGCCGGCCGACATTGCGCTGTGTACCAACGAGCGCCGCGCGCCCAAGCTGGTGGTCCGGGTGCAGGTGGAGGCCGCGTACCTGCACTGCGCCAAGGCCTTCATGCGCTCGCGCCTGTGGGACCCGCAGGCCCGCGTGGCGCGAACCACCTTGCCGACGGTGGGCAAGATGATCAGCGACCAGACCGGTATGCAGGTGGCGCCGGAAACACAGGCCCAGATGGTCGCCCGTTACGCCCCGGACCTTTAGGCCAGGTGGCGCACAGGGCAGGCCCAACCCTATGAAGCTTGCCGAAGCCGGGCGCTTTGCCTTGTCATTGCCGGAAGTGACGCAGCAGCCACACTTTGACTACGCATCGTTCCGGGTACGCGGCAAGATATTTGCCACGGTACCACCCGACGAGGCGCATCTGAATGTGTTCGTCGCCGAGGTGGAGCGGGAGCAGGCACTGGTCCTGTACCCGGAGTTTCTCGAGAAGCTGTTGTGGGGCGGCAAGGTGGTGGGGCTGCGGGTAGTGCTTGGCAAAGCCAGATCGGCCGTGGTGCGCCAACTGCTGCAGCAGGCTTGGAGGGCAAAAGCGCCGAAGGCGCTGGTTGCCCAGGTGCTGCAAAACGAGTAGCGTTACACGCTTTTTTGATGCGGCTTGCAGCCGCATTTCCCTGTCTAGCGACCCAGCATCTGGGCCGGATGCATTTGCCCGGGCTTGTCTTCCATGTAGCCCTTGCCGTCTTTCACGCCCTTCTTGCCCATCACCTGCCAGGCAGTCTGCTGGTTCACCAGGCGTGCCAGGTATTCCAGCTCTTCGTCCGAATGGTTGATGGCAGCGGCCGGCGTCAGGTACCGGCCGTCCTTTGGTACGGGTTCGCCCCAGAAGGCCTGGTGGTAGCTGGACTGGCTGAGCGTGTTGTCGCTGCCGGCGCCCATCTCCACCGTGCCATAGCAGTTGCAGAAGTAGCTGCGCTGGTTGGCAAAGACCTCGGTGTAGACGCCGGTGCCGCGGATGCCGGCGGTGAGCGTGGGGGTGGTGATCTGGCGGTTGCTGCCCTTGCCCCAGACGCTGACCACGGCGCCGGTGAACATCCGCAGCAGGCTCACGGTGCTGAGCGTGGCACCCCGCTCCACCGTCATGCGCGAGTTCTGCCGCACCCGGAACGAAGCATTGCCGATCACGAACACCAGGCCAGAGCGCGGTCCGGTCTGGATCTCGTCGCCGCTCTGGATCGCCTGGCCCGAAGCCAGCCGGGCCCCGTTGACCTGGGCGTCACCCACCAGTTCGACCACATTGCTGCGCTCCTGCGCCTGGGCTGCTGCAAAGCCGCCCAG
>JANMKM010000739.1:0-3788 GCA_031372035.1 Rhodoferax sp.
GACATCGCCAACGCGATCGCGGCCGACATGTATGCCTTCTTCGCGCCTGTCAACAAGGGCATTCTTGCCGGCAGCAGCAGCCTTTTCGGGCCGAACATCAAGATCGATTTCAAGACCAGCAACTCGCACATCTTCGGCATCGCCACCCCGCCCGGCGGCATCGACAAGGAGGCCGACATCAAGACCGTTGTCGCCGACCGCGCCAAGTACAGCGCCGCCGAGAATGCGTTCCGCCTGGACAGCGCGCTCGACCAGCTGCTCAGCGGCACGGTGGACGTCTACCCCAACACATGGTTTGAATACCGGAACATGACATCGGCCGCGCTGATCGCGCAGTTGATGGGCAATACCGCTGCCCATGAATACGGCCATTCGCTGGGTCTGGTCCATACCTTCAAAACCTTTACCGGGGCGCCGACGCAGGAGGTGGTGCAGGGTGGCGTGGCTGGGAAGACCGACATGATGAATGGTCATTCCGGTGATACGGGCTATCCGAACCTGAACTTCACCACGATCACCATCGGCGCGCTCGACATGGCGGCCGACGTGGGCTACACGATGGCGCAGGCCGCCCGGGCACTGGACTATTACGTGCAGAACATCGAGGGCGCGGGCTTCTATGCGTCACCTGTGGACGGGCCTGCGGATCTCAACTTCGGTACCTATACGGCAACAGGCCCGGCGTTGTACTTGTACCGGACGGACCTTGGAGACGGCATAGGTTCCTCGCTGGACTTTGGCACCGTTGCAGTCGATGGGGCGGATGGCGTTTTTGTGACGGTTCCGATCTCCATCGAAAACAACGGTATCGGCAATCTCATTGTTCATAGTGCGTCGATCGCCGGAGCCGGTTTCACGCTGACTGGCGTTGCACCGGAGACGACATTGGCGCCTGGCGCCAGCATTGCTGCAACGCTGCGCTTTGATCCGGCAGAGGTGGGTGCATTCAATGGCACCCTGACCCTGCAGAGCAATGATCCTGATGGCGCGCAAGTGGTCAGCCTCGCTGGTTTCGGCCAGAGCCTTGCGCCACGCGCCACGCTTGTCTTCGCGAACAACAATTTTGGCGGTGTACAGACCGGCAGCGGCCAGGTCACGCGCCAGATGTCGATCCGCAACGACGGCCTGCTGCCGCTGGTGATCTCCAACCTGTCCATCCTGGAAGGCATGGGTGAATTCGAGCTGGTAAACCCACCAACCGATCTGGCCCAGCACCCGGTTTCGCTGGCGTTTGGCGAAAGTCTTGATCTGAATCTGCGGTTCGACCCCAGCGATGTCGGACTGCGGCGCGGCACCCTGGTGGTGGCAACCAACGATCCAGATCACGGGGCCTTACGCATCAATGCCGTCGGTACGGGGTATGACCAGGTCTTCAACTTTGACTGGGGCAACGACTACATCGCGGTCGAGGCCGGAGCCGCGCCGATTCGCACTGTCAGCGATCCGGCCGGACATTTCAGCTTCTTCCTGCCGGCCAACACCAACTACACGATCACGGTGTTCGATCCTGTCAGCGGGCTCGTGGCCCATGGTTCCGGCAAGACACCGGGCTCCGGGCAGGGCACGGACCTCGCATCCGGCCTGGTGTTCCTGCCCAGCACTGCACC
This sequence comes from Rhodoferax sp., assembly GCA_031372035.1. Lineage (GTDB taxonomy): Bacteria > Pseudomonadota > Gammaproteobacteria > Burkholderiales > Burkholderiaceae_C > CAISIP01. The sequence goes on from JANMKM010000739.1 coordinate 1,608, forward strand.
GGACACCGACGGCGATGGCTTGCCAGACGACATCGAGTTTGCCATCGGGTCGAACAAGGTGGCGCGCGATACCGACAAGGACGGGCTGGACGATTTCACCGAGATCACCCAGGGTCTCGATCCGCTCGGTGGTCTCGGCGTTCCGATCGGTGTTGTGGCGGCCACTACCTTGCTGGGTACGGCAGAGGCCGTCACGGTGATCGGCAAGACCGATGGCAGTGCCGGGCTGACGGCGCTGATTGCCACTGGCAGCCAGGGCCTGGCGACGGTCGACGCCTCCCAGATCACCCATCCGAAAGTGCTGGCCAACCTCAATCTGCCGGGCAACAACACCGACGTGGCGGCGGATGCGGCACGCGGTCTGGCGGTTGTGGCGGGTGGCGACGCCGGCCTGCACATTGTTGACGTGTCCAACCCGGCAGCGCCGGTGTTGCTGCAGACCATCGCCTTTGCCGGTCCGGTGACCCGGGTCGAGGTGCGTGATGGCACTGCGTATGTGGCAGCAGGCACGTCTCTGGTATCCGTGGACCTGAATACCGGAGACGTTCGTCAGACCCTGGATCTGGCAGGCCTGGGCGGCACCACGCTGAGCGATATAGCGATCGACGGCAACGACATTTTCACCATGGACAGCAACAGCGTGTTGCGGGCTATCGGCATAGCAGGTGACCTGCTGACGCCGCTTGGGTCGCTCAGTCTGGGCAACGGTGGTGGCAAGCTGTTCGTTGGTGGTGGAGTCGCTTTCATCGGCACCATCAATGATTTTTCGCAGGGCTACCTAAGCGTCGATGTTTCCAATCCAGCCAGCATGAGTCTGCTCAGCGGCGTCGATGCCGCCAACATTGCTGGTCAGGCGCTGGCGGCCAACGGCTCGGGATTGCTGGTGACGACGGGCAACGTGCGCGGGCCGCAGGGCCAGGCCATCTTCGCCCTGGACGTGTCCGGCGAGGCAGACCCGACCAATACCGGCAATTTCCTGACCCGCATCATCCTGCCGGCAGCGCCAAAGGGCCTGGCGCTTGCCAATGGACTGGCCTTTGTGGCCGACGGCAGTGCCGGGTTGCAGGTGGTGAACTACATCGGCTTTGATACCGGCGGAAATGCGCCGGCTGTCAGCATCACGGTGGCTGGCGTTGACGCCGATCCGCAGACTCCCGGCGTGCAGGTGCTGGAGGGCAGGACACTGCGCATCGTGCCCGTCATCAGTGACGATGTGCAGGTACGCAACGTGGAACTGCTGGTCAACGGGCAGGTGGTCTCCAATGATGTGGCGTTCCCGTACGAACTGTTCACCCAGACGCCCACGATTGCATCCGGCGGCAACCAGATCAGCCTGCAGGTGCGGGCCACGGATACCGGCGGCAATGTCGCGATATCGAATCTCGTTGTGCTCAACGTGGTGCCGGACACCTTCCCGCCGCAAGTCACCAGCATCAGTGTGGATGAGGGTTCGCGCCGCTTCTTTGTGCGTTCCATCGACATTGTGTTTGACGAACCACTGGACTTGGCGCGCCTGGCAGCCAGTGGCGTGAGCCTGCTGCGTGCGGGCGCGGATGGGAGCTTCGGCACGGCTGACGATATTGCCGTACCGGTCCGGCTGGATACGCGGTCCTTCGGGCAGACGCTCAGCGTGATTGTTGACGGCTTGCTGCCGGCGGGTGACTACCGCTTCCGTGTCGATCCATCGATCATTTCGGACCGGCCCGGCAATGTGCTGTCAACGGCGATCGTTCGCAATTTCAGCATCCGTCCGGCCAGCGATGTCCGGGCCGCCACGGGTGTGCCTGAAATCCCGACAGCGCCATCGGCCAATGTGGGACAGCAGATTGGCATTCCTGTGCCATTTGACCCAAGTACCGCCCGGGCGTCATTCCATGTCATCGACAACGCGGGTAACGTCAGCACCCGGGTGGTCAATGCCTATCGTACCAACCCTGCAACGGGAATTGCCTATTTTGTGGTTCCGCTGGACGCGGTGACGGGTGACACCGTGGTTTATTCGCAGGTTGGTAACGTGCGTACCGACTTCGCGGACGGAACCTTCCCGCTGCAGATTCTGGCGACGGTGACGGACATTCAGGTGGAGTCGGTCTCTGCCGATGGCAGCAGTGCGCAGGTGCTGTTGGCGGGGACGGGGTTTGTGGAGGGTGGCAACTCGGAGTACCGCTTTGGCAGCCGCAC
>JANMKM010000025.1:0-6556 GCA_031372035.1 Rhodoferax sp.
CCGTGGCCTCCACCTCCACCGGCACGACGCGCTGCTGCACAACCACCGTGGACACACTCACGGGTGGGCCAGCCGGGGCCGAAGCCGCACCCGCTGATGCGCCTGCGCCGGATGCCGCCGCCGTTGGCGTGGCCGACGCCGCAGATGCCGGTGCAGCGGCCGTACCTTCGCCGCCACTGCATGCTGCCAGACCGATGGCCGACAGCAGCACCGGGCCGGCATGACGTAGACGCGAGACAAGGGTCGGAGCTGAAAACGGTGCTGACAAGGGCATGAAAAAACCTGCTAAAAGAGCGTTGGTTCCAGTGTAACGAAGCAGGGCCTCCGAATGAGGCCCGCGAATGTTTCCCGCCCGTAAAGCAGGGCAATAGTCATCACCAGCAAGATAGCGCACCATGGCCCACACTTACACCGCACAAACCCTCTGGCAACGCAACGGTCAGGACTTCGTCCACAACAGGTACAGCCGGGCTCACGTGCTGCGCTTTGACGGCGGATTCGACGTGCCGGGATCATCTTCGCCGCAGGTCGTGCCCCTGCCCTGGTCGAACCCGGCTGCGCTGGACCCCGAAGAGGCCTTTGTCTCTTCGCTGTCGAGCTGCCACATGCTGTGGTTCCTGTCGATCGCCGCAGAACAGGGCTTTTGCGTGGAGAGCTATGCCGACACGGCCAGCGGCGTGCTGGCGCGCAACGCCGAACGCCAGATGGTGATGACCGTGGTGACGCTGCGGCCAGCGGTGCAATTCAGTGGTAGCCGGCTGCCCACACGCGAACAGATCGACGCCCTGCACCACAAGGCGCACGAGGAATGCTTCATTGCCAATTCGGTGAAGACCGAAGTGCGTTGCGAACCGGTTCATGCGATGGGCTAGCCTGAAGCCGTACGAAAGCGCACAGACCCGGTTGGCGGCCCGCAGCCATCATCACCTGCAGCAAAGGAAAACCATGGCCAAGAATGCAGCGCGAACGACCCCCAGGCGCAAGCCGTTCGCGATGATCCGCGAATTCCATCTCGCCGACTGGTTCACCCTGGCAAACGCGGTCTGCGGCACCGGTGCCCTGTTCTCCATGATGAGCTACCTGCAGAACCGGGTGGTGCTGCATGTCTACTTCGCCTGCGCCCTGGTGCTGGCGGCGTTGGTGTTCGACGTGCTGGACGGCCGGATCGCGCGCTGGCGGCAAAAGACCTCGGCGCTGGGCCGGGAACTCGATTCGCTGGCCGACATCATTTCCTTTGGTGTGGCGCCCGCGGTGATCGCCTATGGCTGCGGCATGCAGGGCCTGTTCGACCGCATCGTGCTGGCCTACTTCGTCGCTTGCGGTGTATCCCGGCTGGCGCGCTACAACGTGACGGCCGAGGCGCTGTCGGTCGGCCAGGACAAGGTTCGCTACTTTGAAGGCACGCCGATCCCGACCTCACTGGCGCTGGTGCTGCTGCTGTTCATTGCGGCCGTGCAGGGCGCGCTGCATGAAGCCCTGTGGTTCGGCCAGCTGGTTCTGGGCGGCTTCAGCCTGCATCCACTGGTGCTGTTGTTCGCACTCTCCGGCACCCTGATGATCAGCCGGATCCACTTCCCCAAGCTCTGAGCCACGCCGCGTGCAGCGCGGACCGGCCCCCCCTGGCTTCAGGGCGTGTACCAGCGGCTGTTGAGCAGCGGCGCGCCGAACTCCACCTTTTCCCCCACCCGCGGCGTGGCCAGTTGCACGCCTTGCGCAGCGGCCGCAGCCACAGCGCGTTGCACCGGCTCCACCCAGGCATGGTAGGCCAGGTTGAAGGTCGCCCAGTGCACGGGCAGCAGCAGGCTGGCACCCAGATCCCGGTGCGCCTGCACCGCCGCCTCGGGCGCCATGTGGATATCCAGCCAGGTGTCGCCATAGGCACCGATCTTGACCAGCGCCAGTTCTGGCGCACCCAGCCGCTCGCGGATCGCCTTGAAGTGGCCGGCATAGCCGGTGTCGCCGCTGAAATACGCGGAATGGCTCGGGCCCTTGAGCATCCAGGAAGCCCAGAGCGTGGAGTTGTCCATGCGCTTGCGCCCCGAGTAGTGGCGCGCCGGTGTGCAGTGGATCGTCACGCCCTTGATCTCGGCCTTGTCCCACCAGTCCATCTCATGGATCTGGGCCGCCGGCACGCCCCAGCGCTCCAGGTGCGCGCCGATGCCCAGGCCCACATGGAACTGCGTGCCGCCGCCCGCCAAATGGCGCACGCTGTCCATGTCCAGATGGTCGAAGTGGTCGTGCGAGATCACCACCGCATCGATATTGCGCCACTGCTCCAGCGCCAGCGGCGCCGCGTGCAGCCTGGCCGGGCCGGCAAACTGGAATGGCGACACGCGTTGCGAAAACACCGGATCGGTCAAGATGCGCACACCGTCGATCTCGATCAGCACGCTGGCATGCCCCAGCCACCAGGCACGCAACCCGGGTGCTGGCGCCTTGGCCAGGTCCGCCACTGACAACAGCAGCACCGGCACCGCGAACGTGGGCTCGCGCACCTCGCTACCCATCCAGGACTTCAGCTCCCGCAAGAACGACAGCTTGCTGACGTACCGCGGCGTGTTCTCGAAACGGCCATGGTGGAACTGGGGCGAGCTTTGCATGCGCTGTAGCCGCGCACCTTCGGCCACGCCGCCAAAGCCCGGAGCCTGGTAGGCCAGCCACACGGCCAGTGCCAGCGACAGGCCCAGCGCCAGCAACACGATGACGATCTTCTTCAGCCGTTTCATGGGACAACTCCGGGAGACGCGGTGCTGGCCATGGTAGCCGGGCGCACTCAGCTCCGCGGCTGCCCCGCCCTTCGGGCTCCTCCTGGATGCTGCTGCGCCGGGCGCACCGACGTCTAGATCCTGCGAGATTGACTGGCACTCTCAACGCGTTCGCGAGCCCTTTTCCTTTATTCGACTCGCTCCCATCACTACAAGACAAGTAGCTGCTCATGCTTTATTGATACGCTTTTCGGCCATTTGTCCGAGCGACAACTCGCAGAAGCCGTGTTCTGGCGGTGCCGATTGAATGCTTGGCATAGACATGTCGCTTCGACAGCCCCATTTCGACACCTTTACGCGCCTGTACGCGCTCGCCCCATGCGTGCCAACCAGTCACGGCCGAGGCTGCCGGAGTGGGTAGCTCCGTGAATGTCCCCCGCCCTCGGCCTGCGGCCTGTCGGCTCCTCCTGTACTCCACTGCGCCACCCACCCCGGCATTCTCGGCTTGCCAACGCCTATGCGCTGTTCATGTCGCATGAACCCGCCGCAATCACATGATGTGCAACCCGCCATCCACCATCAACGTCGTGCCGGTGATGAACGATGCTTCGCTGGAAGCCAGCCACAGGATCGGCCAGGCAATTTCTTCAGGTGTGGCCCAGCGCGCGAGCAGTGATGTGCTGTGGCGCTCGCTGCGCAGCTGCTCTTCGCTCTTGCCCGCGGCTTTGGCCCGGCCCAGGTGGAAGTCGGTCAGTGTGGAGCCGGGGCAGATGGCGTTGGCGCGCACGCTGTGGGCTGCTTCCTCGAACGCCAGGGTGCGGGTCAGGGCCAACAATGCTGCCTTGCTGGCGTCGTACAGGCCCATGCCCTTGCGGCCACTGACGGCGTAGCAGCTGGAGACCATGACGATGCTGCCCTGACCGCTCTCGCGCAAGGCCGGCAGCGCGGCGCGGCAGTAGTTGGCGGCGCCCAGCAGATTCACGCCCAGCAGTTCTTGCCACTCATGCGGTGAGGCCTCGGCGACGCTGGCGTAGTTGCGCATGGCGGCGTTGTTCACCAGGATGTCCAGGCCGCCAAATGCCAATGTCGCAATCTGCACCGCACTCAGCGCCGCATAGGGGTCTGCCACATCAGCCACATGCTGCAATACCTGGACGCCGGGCATGGCTTCGCGGATCCGCACTGCCGTCTGCTCCAGCGCCTGCGCCTGCGCGTCCACCAGCATCACGGCCGCGCCTTCACTGCAGAACAGCCACGCCGTTGCTGCGCCGATGCCACCACCACCACCCGTGATGAGTGCCCTGCGCCCGGCCAGACGGGCCATCAATCGGCCTTGGCGCCGGTGTCGCGGATCACCTTGCCCCAGCGCGGAATCTCGGTCCGGATCCAGCCTGCAAACTGTTCCGGCGTGCCGGCCACCACCTCGAACTCCAGCGCCTGCAACTTCTCCCGGATCTCCGGCGTCTGCAGGATCTTCACGATCTCCTTGTGGTAGCGGTCGATGATCGGGCGCGGTGTGCCACCGGTGGTGAGGAAGCCGATCCAGGACAGGGCCAACAGGTCCGGGTAGCCGGATTCCACCAGCGTGGGTACATTGGGCGTGCTGGGAAAGCGCTTCTGGCCGCTGGAGGCCAGCAGCCGCAGCTGGCCGCTCTTGGCGTACTGCTGCACATTGCCGGGCACGAAGAAGGCCACCTGCACCTGGCCGCCGATGATGTCGGTCAGCGCCGGCGCCGCACCCTTGTAGGGGATGTGCGTGATCTCCACTTGCGCCGCAGTCTTGAGCATCTCCATCGTCAGGTGCGAGGCACTGCCCACCGCCACCGAGGCGTAAGACAGCTTGCCCGGCGCCGCCTTGGCCCGCGCCAGCAGCTCGCCCAGGGTGTTGATGTTGGTGGCGGGGTTCACCACCAGGTACTGGGGCGAGGTCACGGCCAGGGTGATCGGCGCCAGGTCCTTGACCGAGTCATAAGGCATCTTGTCGAACAGCGTCGGGTTGATCGCGATCGGGCCGTTGTAGCCGATCAGCAGGGTGTGGCCGTCGGGCGCGGACTTGGCAACGAAGTCGGCACCGATGTTGCCACCGGCCCCCCGGCTTGTTCTCCACCACCACCGGCTGGCCGATGGCGTCCTGCAGTTTCGGCGCCACCATCCGCGCCAGCACGTCGTTGGTGCTGCCGATGATCGGCACGATGATCCGCACCGGCTTGGTGGGCGCCCATTCCTGGGCCTGCACCGCCCCTACCATGGCCAGCAGGCACAGGGCCCGGACGGCGGTTGCTGCAATTCGCTTCATCGGCATGTTCCTGACATCAAATGGAATAAACAGGCTGGCCCAGGCCATCGGCCAGGGCGCTCTTGGCCCACTCCCGGGGGTCGGCCTCGCGGTCCAGCAACACACCCGCGGCCCGCACACGTTGCGCGGCCGCATCCAGCGCCGGCGGCTCCACGCCTTGCTGCAGGCCCAGCGCCGCCTCGTGCAGCATGCGCCGCGCCATGACGATCGCCTTGTCAGTGGGCAGCAGCCGTTCGGCCGCATGGTTCTGGATCGTGCCCATGCTCTCCTGCAGCGAGGCGTCCTGCATCGAAAAGCCGAAGACGCCGCTGTAGGCCCGCTTCTCGCGCTGTGCCACCCGGTCGATCAGGTAGTCGTTGTCCTTGTTCGCCACCGGTCGGAAGCTGCCCGGCTCGTACTCCACATGGATGCCCTTGCCGGCAGCCATGTCGGCACGCTCCTGGGCTGACAGGGGCTTGCCCGGATGGAAATTGATGCTCCAGGCCCAGCAGCTGTGGTCGTCGATCGGCACCCACACATGGCCGCCCAGGGCATGCTCACCAAAGGGGGGGATCAACGTGAACCAGGGGAACAGCCATTGTGTTACCCGCCAGTAGTAGGAGTCGCTCTCTCCCATGCGCCGGCCGAACAGCGTCAGACCGAAGGGTGTCTTCTCGATGTCGAACACCACGTTGCCATCGGCCTTGATGTAGTCGTTGGCCTTGGTGCCCCGGTGCATCGGGTCGTTGTCCACCTCGTAGCGGTGGACGTAGGAGACATGGCTGGTGTCGATACCGCCCTCCATGGCCTGCAGGTAGTTGCACTCCTGCAGCCGCTTGGAAACAAACACGTGGCTCGGCGGCAGGCCGCACCACTCCACCTCGGGCGGCGCCGGTTGTTTGTCGGCCGGGCCCATATAGGCCCAGACCACGCCGCCGCGCTCGATGCAGGGGTAGGCCTTGATGCCCATCTTCGGCGCGATCTGGGGCGCCGCCGGCACATCCACGCAGGCACCGGTGATGTCGAACTTCAGGCCGTGGTAGGCGCAGCGGATGCCGCACTCCTCATTGCGGCCGAAGAACAGCGAAACCCCGCGGTGTGAGCAGAACTCGTCAATCAGGCCGGCACGGCCCTGGGTATCGCGAAAGGCGATCAGCTTCTCGCCCAGGATCTGCACCCGCACTTGCGGGCCATCAGCTTCGATCTCCGTGGCCTGCAGCACCGGCACCCAGTAGCGCCGCATCAAGGTGCCCATAGCCGTGCCTGGGCCGGTGTGCACCAGGGTGTTTGCCATATCCATGTCCATCTGCAACAGCTCCTCAGCTTCAAGATCAATTGTCCGTCTGCTGATATTATGATCCATATCATGGACAACTCACCGAAGATGGAGCAGGCGAACGAACACGTGCGGGCCGTGTCGCGGGCCCTGGACATCATTGCCGCCTTCACCGCGCAAGATGCCGAGCTGAGCGCGGCGCAGCTACTCAAACGGGTGGACCTGAGCCGGCCCACGCTGTACCGGCTGCTGTACACGCTGGAGCAATCCGGCTTTGTGATCTCCATTGGCGAGCCGCAG
>JANMKM010000045.1:0-6544 GCA_031372035.1 Rhodoferax sp.
GAACGGCTGCACCGCAATGCCCAAGGCTGGCTGCAAGTCACACCCGCCTACCTGCGGCTGTACCTGCAGCGGCCGGAGCTCGCGCCGGTGGCCGAGTCCTGCGCCACCGAACTCGTGCTGCACCAGGCCTTGCTGGCAGACCCGGAGCGGGACGTGGCGGATTCCGACATTGACGCCCTGCAGGATGCCGACGCACGCGACAACTACCGTGCGTTCCTGCCGTTCCGTGCCGCCTTGCTGCAAGCCGGCAGCATCGAAGGCTGTTACCTGGCGCTGATGCGGGCAGCGGCCGGGAACACGCCGCCGCTGTTCCTGGACCTGCTGGTACAGGCGATCGTGCGCAACCTGCTGGATGGCAACACGGACCCCTGGCTGGACCGCGCAGCCGAATTTCTGTACCGGCCCCAACGGATCGCGCTGCGCGACGGCCGGCTGCTGGCCGGCGACCGTGACACCCTGGACCTGCTGCAGCAACACGGCGCTTTGGGCGACATCGGCCGCCTGCTGCGTGACAGCGGTGCCAGGCTGCGCGAGCAGCAACTCCAGGTGCTCGATCGCGAGAACGCTGCCGGCTACTGGTTGTCGACCCACAGCCATGGCTATGTGCTGGACCTCACGCACGAGACCAGCCTGGAGCTGAGCCACGGGCTGCGTCTGACCATGGCCCGCAGCGACAGCGGACTCAAGGCCCTGGCTGGCGTGCTGGAACACTGGTTGGCCCACCTGCTGGGGCTGGTGGTGCGAATCCAGCCACGGCAGAAGATCGAGGATACGCAGTGGCGCTGGCACATTGGCCTGGACCTGGATGCCAGCGCCATCCTGAACGCCTTGTACCTGGGTGAGGGTGTGGATCCGGGGCGCCTGGCGCAGCTCGTCAGCCTGTTCCAGCTGGACTTCGTCGAACCCCTGGACATGCGCGCCGACCTGGCCGGGCGACCCGTCTACCTGGGCTTGGCGATGGACACGGATGGCGTACTGCGCCTCAAACCGCAAAACCTGCTGCTCAACCTGCCCCTGGCTGCGCGCAGTTGAAGCATGGGCGGCTGATGGGTTGATGCCCCCCGGATTGCGGGATGGTGAAGCAGCCCGCCCGTGGCTGAAAATCGGAACCATGTCCCCCGCCTGGTCACCCACCGCCGCTGCTGCTTCCCCAGCAGGCCACCAGGCACAGCGCCGCGGCCGCGCCGATCTGCGCACCTGGGCTGCCATGGCGCTGCTGGCATTGTTCGGCCTGGCGGCCCTGTGGCGGGCGCTGCAGGAGCCCTCGCTGGGGTGGCGTTTCGAGCCTGCCAATTCCGGCCATATCCACGCAGTGGCACTGGAGCCGGGGCGCAGCACCTTGACCGACGTGCGCGCGCTGCAGGCCGGCGGGACGCGCATACCCCTGAGCCGCGAGCTGCTGGTGGAGGCACCGGGCCTGCTCGACCTGTACGCCGACCAGGACCGCTTCCACGCCAGCCACCGCCAGCTGTGGCAGCTGCTGCAGCAAGGCGCGGTGGACATTGAATCCGCCGCCGGCCTGACCGTGACCCAGCCCCGGCCCAAGACCCTGACCCAACTCGGCTCGCAGTTCTGGATTCCCTGGCTGCTGGGTCTGCTCTCGATGAGCGTTGGTCTGGCGGTCTGGGTCTACCGTCCGCGCGACCGGGCCGCCTTCTGGTATGCGGCAGCCAGCGTGGCCTATGCCTACGTGATGCTGGCCACAGCCTGCAGCAGCTCGCGCCTGCTGACCCAGCCGCCACTGGGCTGGAACCTGATTCACGAGGTCGCCCACGCAGCCGGTTTCTTGCAGATCGCCGCCTTGTGCATGCTGCTGTGCCAGCACCCCACTGTGCTGCGCATGCGCTGGCTGCCCGGGTTCCTGCTGTTCTGGATCGGTGGCTGGTTGGCGGTGGATGTGTGGCATCTGGTCGCCAGCATTGCGCTGGCGTACCGCTTGCCGTCGGTGCTGCTGACGCTGCTGATGCTGGGCATCTTTGCCTTGCAGTGGCGGGCTTGCAGGAGCGACCCGATACGCCAGGCCCAGCTCAAGTGGTTTGGCCTGTTGCTGCTGTTGTCCTGGACCGTTGTGTTTGTGGGCTTTTGCTTTGGCGCGCTGGAGCGCAGCATCGAATTGCCCATGGTGTACGGCCTGGGCTGGCTGTCGCTGTTCTTCCTCGGCCTGGTGCCGCTGGTCACGCGAATCGGCCTGTTCCAGCTGGAGCGCTGGTGGGCCCACGCCTGGCTCTGGTTCCTCGGCGGCCTGCTGGTGGTGGTACTGGACCTGATGGTTCTGGCCTGGCTGCCGCAGAGCAGTGGCAACGCCCTGGTGCTGGCCATGGCACTGGGCGGCTGGCTCTACTTTCCACTGCGCCAGATGCTGTGGCGGCGCCTGTCCAAAGGCTCGCTGCCGGATACCCGCGACGTGTTGCCCGACGTGGTGGAGCTGGTGACCCGCGGCCTGGCCGAACCCTCGGCCGAGCGCTGGCGTGCACTGTGGGACAGGGTCTTCCAGCCGCAATCCATGGAAGGCTGTGAGCGCCCGGACTCGGTGCTGGTGTGTGACGATGGTCAGAGCCTGTGCATTGCGGGTTGTGGCGGTCTGCCGGACTTGCGCCTGGGCCTGCCCGGTCGTGGCCAGCGCCTGTACAACGAACACGATCTGCGCCGTGCCGGCGAACTGCTGCGCCTGGTGCAGCATGGCCTGGCTTCGCACGAGGCTTTCGAGCGTGGCGTGCGCGAAGAGCGCCAGCGCATCGCCTCGGACCTGCACGATGACCTCGGTGCCAGACTGCTGGGCATCGTGCAGGGCAGTGACTCTCCCAGCATTGCCGACATGGCGCGTCAGGCGCTGGATGAGATGCGCCTGAGCGTGCGTGGACTGACCTCGGACGCCATGGCGGTAGCCGACGTGCTGGCAGACTGGCGGGCCGAGACCGTATCCCGGCTGGACGCGGCAGGTTTCCAGGTGCAGTGGGTGGCGAACCAGGCGCAGGACGATCAGTTGCTGCCTTCCCGGACCCGGGTGCAGCTCACGCGCGTGCTGCGCGAAGCCGTGACCAATGCCATTCGCCACAGCGGCGGCAGCAACTGTCAGGTGCAGATCGACTTTGCGCCACGGCAGGTGACCCTGGTGGTGACGGACAACGGCCGCGGTCTGCCGCCCCTGGCGCCGGCCATCGGCCACGGACTGCCCAACATCGAGCGCCGGGTGCGAAAGCTCGGTGGCCAGCACAGCTTCAGCCGCGCAGCGCTGGGCGGGGTGCGGCTGCAGCTGTTGGTACCGCTGGACAGCAACAACGAGCCCGCCCCGGCAACCTGAGAGCCACCATGCACAACGCACTGATCGTCGAAGACCTGCCGGAGATCCGCCACTGGCTGGGCGAGGTCGCCCGCGCCGCGTTCCCCCAGGTGCAGATCATGGCGGTGGCACGGCGCGACGAGGCCCTGCTGCGGGTGCAGCAACATGCGTTTGACCTGGCATTGATCGACCTGGGCCTGCCGGACGGCAGCGGCATTGATGTAGTGCAGGCTCTGCACAGCCAGCAGCCCAGCGCGTTGCCGGTGGTGGTGACCATCTACGACGACGACGATCACCTGTTTCCCGCACTGCAAGCCGGTGCCTTCGGCTACCTGCTCAAGGAACAGCCCAGGGAAGTGCTGGTGGCGCAACTGCTGCGCATGACCCAGGGTGAGCCACCGCTGTCGCCACAGATCGCACGCCGGGTGCTGGGGCACTTCGCCAGCGCACACCAGCGCCAGCTGGAACTGATGCGCCAGCTCGATGCCGAGGCCACCCTGACCAAGCGCGAGACCGAGGTGCTGCAGCGCGTGGCCAAAGGCTACACCCTGCCCGAGATTGCGGCCCAGTTCGGCCTGTCCAAGCACACCATTGCCGACAACGTAAAGCAGATCTACCGCAAGCTCAATGTCTCATCCCGGGCCGAAGCCACGCTGGAGGCTGCGCGCCGCGGCCTGGTCCGACCCTGATGCGGCACCTGGTGCAGGCCGTACGGGCAGCGTCTGTCCGGCCTGCAGTCCTACATGCTTATCGGCCGCATCCGATAGTGCGATTCCGTGACTTTTCTTACATTGATTTGACACATAGCGCAGGCATCATTGCACCAGGGTCCACACCATGAACATGCACCAAGTCCACGGCCGTACCAGCCAGCTTACCGGCAGGCTCAAGCAATTCACCGGCCGGTTGCTGGGTAACCACGCATTGGAAAGTGCGGGCCGGCTGGAACGCAGCCTGGGCTCGGTAAATGCAATCTATGGTGATGCATTGGCCCGCATCCACCGCGGCGGCGGCGCCTCGCTGGCGCGCAGCCGGGCAGCTTCGGGTTCCTGAGACTTCGTGGGACGGACCAAGGTACACGAGCGCAGCGAGTGACCTTGCTCGGTCCTCGACTGATCAGAGGCTGTTTCTTCGTGGGACGGACCAAGGTACTCGAGCGCAGCGAGTGACCTTGCTCGGTCCTCGACTGATCAGAGGCTGTTCACCACGCTATTGCGCGTCGCGTACCGCCCGGCCGTTGAGTGGCTGCACCGGGCGCGCATTGTTCGGGAAGATCTGGCTGAACAAGCGCAGCTGCTCGCGGCTGAGCGTGACCGGTTGCTTCAGCACCATCCAGAGCACACCTTCGGAACAGGGTGGCGTGGTCAGTGAACCCATGAACTGGTAATAGCGCTGATCCTTCGGCAACAGTTCGGCCAGATTGAGCAAACCACTGGGCATGCGCACGCGGTCATTGGCGTCCAGCGGCATGTAGGTCCAGACCTTGTTGATCGTCGGGTTCGTGGCACCAGCCTCGAACAGCACCGCCACCACCGCCAGCTGTCCCTCGGTATTGCGATGCACCAGGTGCGCCACCAGGGCGAAGGCCTGGTGGTTGATGCGCTCCTCGCTCGGCGTGTGGAAGTGGAATTGCAACAGCCTGTAGTTCGAGCCGCGGACAGTGACCGAGTTGTCGCCGCTGACATCGACCTGGATCGTGTGGCCGTTGTTGACCACACTGGCACTGCTGGGCTGGTAGTCAAACTGCAGCGGCTCGGCCGGGCCCCGCAGCGTCATGGTTTCGTCTATATTGATCGGCGACTGGCGCTGACCCGCAGCACAGAGGTTGAATTCCGGCTTGAGGCTGCCCCAGGCCTGAGGCCCGGCTTCACCCCCGTAACTCCAGTGGACCTCGCCGCCGTGGCTGGCGGCCGCAGCTCCGTGTGCAGCGGGCTTGCGCGCTCCGGTTGCCAGTGCCATGCGCACTTCGTGCGGATTCGCGAGGCGGCCAGGCACCGCGGGGATCGGCGGCATGGCGGCATGGCCGGCGGCCGCAGCTGCTGCCTCCTTCGGCGGCGTCATGGGAATCGTGATGTATTTCTTTTCCTTGCCACCGACCACCAGCGTCACACGCTTGCTGGCTGCGCCACTCTGCAGTTCGGCGCGCAAGCGCTCAGCCACATCCTGCGGCGTAGCCGGGCTGGAAGCGGAACTGGCGGCCGCCATCGCAGCCGAGGCGGCCGAGGCCGGCATCCTGGCGGCACCGGCCTTGGTGTCATGCGCGGCTGGAGCGTGCGATTGGGCCATGGCCCAGCCGGCCGGCATGGCCACACAGACCAGCAACCAGGCAAGGCAGCGCCGCGGCAGCGAACGCGCCGGCGACAGGGGACAGTGGATCAATTGCATCGGCGTGGTTGTTGCAGGCCATGGGCCCGCACCTGTGATGGATGGCGAACACGCCATTTCGCGGCAGCACGTGGTTCGGGCGTGTAGCAGTCTATCGGCAGTTCCGGGGCGACACTTGAGGACCGCGGTCGATGCTGATGCCACGCTATAGTCAGACTCCCGCTGCCTCCATTGTGCCCACCGTGAGCATCCACAACGACGACTTTGCCGTACCGCTGGCACCCCGGGTGCTCTCCGGCGCACCCGCTTCGCCGGTGGAAGAGGCCGTGGAACGGGCGCTGCGGCCCAAGCTGCTGGATGAGTACATCGGCCAGGCCAAGATCCGCGAACAGCTGGAAATCTTCATCGGCGCAGCCCGCATGCGGCATGAGGCGCTGGACCATGTACTGCTGTTCGGCCCGCCGGGCCTGGGCAAGACCACGCTGTCGCACATCATTGCCCACGAGCTGGGCGTGAACCTGCGCCAGACCAGCGGTCCGGTACTGGAAAAGCCCAAGGACCTGGCAGCCCTGCTGACCAACCTTGAAAAGAACGACGTCCTTTTCATCGACGAGATCCACCGTCTGTCGCCCGTGGTCGAGGAAATCCTGTACCCGGCGCTGGAAGACTACAAGATCGACATCATGATCGGTGAGGGCCCGGCAGCGCGCTCGATCAAACTGGACCTGCAGCCCTTCACCCTGGACGGCGCCACCACGCGTGCAGGCATGCTGACCAATCCGCTGCGCGACCGCTTCGGCATCGTCGCGCGGCTGGAGTTTTATACGCCTGAGGAGCTGGCGCGCATTGTCACGCGCAGCGCCAAATTGCTCAATGTGCCGACCGATACCGATGGCGGTTTTGAGATTGCCCGGCGTTCGCGCGGTACGCCCCGCATCG